>CAYQKO010000145.1:0-1568 GCA_964418205.1 uncultured Muribaculaceae bacterium | reverse complement strand
TATATGAGACAGCTAGCAATCATAATTATTATGGCTCAGATGGGTTCTTTTGTTCCTGCTACAAGTGCAAATTTACCAATCGTGGATCAAATTTTTACTCGTATTGGAGCGAGTGATGATCTAGTGAGTGGAGAATCTACTTTTATGGTGGAAATGAAAGAAGCAAAAAATGCGATTTGCAATGCGACAGAGAATAGTTTAATTTTGTTTGATGAATTAGGACGTGGAACCGCTACTTATGATGGAATGAGTCTAGCGGAAGCAATATTAGAATATGTTTCAAAACATATTCGATGTAAAACTTTGTTTTCCACCCATTATCATGAACTAACCGCAATGGAAAGCAGGATTCCATCTATTAAAAATGTTCATGTAAGTGCTGTGGAAGAAAATGGAAATTTAATTTTTCTTCATAAGATTAAGAATGGAGCAGTAGATAAAAGTTACGGGATTCATGTTGCGAAATTAGCTGGATTACCAAATGAAATCATTGAAAATGCTAAGAATTTTTTAGAAATTCATGAAAAGGACGGGAAACAAACGAAAAAAGAGGAAAAGCAGATTCAATTTGTTATGGAGTTTCCTGATGAAAAGAAGGATTTTGTAAGAGAAAAAATTGAAAGTGTTGATGTTCTTCACATGACTCCGATTGAAGCAATTAACTTTATTTATGAATTAAAAGAAGACTTAAAAAAGTAGTTTTGGCATATATTAATTTAGGTGAAAAAGATGGATGATATCAAAATTTATTATATTGATAGATGGGGTATGCCAGATATAGATAGGTATGATGAAGAGAATAATAGGGATATCAAACAACTATTGATTCAGATTCTTGTAGCTCAGACGAAAGAGGATGCGATGAGTGCCTATGTTCGTTTATATCATTTGTGTGGAAAAAGAAAATTAAGAAAAGTTTTAAAGATGCAAGTAAATTATGGAAAGAATAAAGTTTGTTTAGAGTCATTACCAATATTTCAAGAGATTGTAAACTCTTTTAATGAAAAGAATCTTTTTTGCTGCCCTGTGATAGCTGGTATTTTAAATGGTGAGGAACCCTTTCGCGAACGAGTTGTTTTTGCAACTGAAATAAATTATATAGATAAAAAAGGAACAACGGAAGAAGAAGTATATTTAGAGTTTCAAAAGAAGAAAGATTGTTATAGAAAATTAAATGAAGCTATTTTAAGACAAGATGTTGCATTCTTACAAAGCCAAGTTTCTCTTCTTCAAACATTACCAAGTTATTCTTGGGTGCTATCTTATTTTTCTTTGAGTGATTCGAACAAAACAGATATTGAAATCCTCATTAGATGATAAGAGATGTATAACCTATGAACAATATGGTGTTCTATAACTTCATAAAAAAAATTACTTGTAGTCATTTTTACTACAAGTAATATTACTTCTTAATTCGTTTATTGATTTCTTCTGTGCTAAGATGAGTATATTTTTGAATTTTGTCTAGCGGTTCTCCGGCTTCATACATTTCTTTTGCAATTTCCATATTCCTTTCTTCGATTCCAATGGCCTTTCCTTCGTTGATACCTGTATTTCTAGCATCTTCC
>CAYQKO010000144.1:0-1591 GCA_964418205.1 uncultured Muribaculaceae bacterium | reverse complement strand
ATGAATTAGATAAAAATAAGTATTCTACTTATCAACTTAATAAAGCTATTGAAAAAAAAGAACTATTTAAAGTTGATAATGGATTATATTCAGATGTAGAATTTGTAGATCCATTAGAGATAATTATTAAAAAATATCCTAATGCAATATTCACATCAAATAGTGCATATTACTATTATGATTTAACTGATGTTATACTAGATTACTTTTATCTGTCAATTGACAGACGGATAGTAGAATGAATGATAAAAATATAAAACAAGTATTTATACCTAATGATTTATTTGAATTTGGTAAAACACAAATTGAAGTTGAAAATGTGAAAATTAATATTTATGATGAAGAAAGAATGTTAGTAGAATGAATTAGATCAAGAAAGAAATATTTGAATAAGATGAAATCATATGGTAAAATTTGAAAGGAAGTGAAGGAGAGGAAAAATATATGTTAGTGTGTAGTCTTGGAAATACGGATGAGGAGAAATTTTTTAACATTCAAAAGATAAAAAATACGAAAAACAAATTTAAAAAAATAATTAGCATTATCGCTATTATAGGAACTTTATTGATGATTTATGCAACGTTAAGTGGTTCCGTTATTATGGAAGATGGAAACAAATTTACAACCATTTTATTATTTGTATTTTTGTATTTCTGTATCTATATTTTTTTCGGGAATTTCTATGGTACTGGTGTAGCATGGGGGCTCTATCTTGTTTCGTCTGGAGTGATTCATATTTTAAATCCCAATCCAATTTCAACGGAAGAGTTGGTAAGATCTTATGTGATTGGTGGACAAGAATATACAGATTCCATTGTTACAGGAAATGTATTATCCACCCTGTTTATCTGGGCAATAACCATTGTCATAGGCTTTTGGGGTGGTTGGCTGAATGCAATCATTCATCATAAGGAAGTAAAAGATGTTATGCGAAAAATGAATAATAAATATAAGAGTAAGGAGTAATTTATGGAGAATTTAAAAGAATATTATAAAAAAGCAGAAGTATATATGAATCTTAAGGAATACTTGAATGCGTTTCAGGTTTATAATCAAATCGTAGAAGATAATCCAGAAGAATTAGAAGCATACTCTCTTGGTTTAAAGGCAATTTCCTATGATATGACAAGAACGGCAAATTGCGATGTAAATCATCCTTATCCTAGTGGTGTTTATGAGATTCTAAATGAGTATGTTTATAGATTAAAGCATTTAGATAAAACTGGAAAATACACCTCATTTCTAGAGGATTTTCAACAATATTATAATGATGTTTCTTGTGCGGAAGATTTTCTTAACAATGAAAAGTATTTTGCTACTTTATTAGAGAATTATAAAAAAAGTAAAAATAAGATTTATTATGAGGATATAGTAGAAACCTATCATAAAATGGAAGAGGAATATCAAAAAATGTCTGAGAAACAAAAAGAGAGATATCAAGAGAAATTTGAAAAATGGAAAACAGAATTTGATCATTTACCGAAACCAAAAACTGGGATCGTTGGCTTTTTGTTTCCATAATATGTCTTTCATAGCTAGAAAATATGTTTTAAAAAGGCTAGTATAAGCTAGTTTTTTTTGATAAAATAAG
>CAYQKO010000143.1:0-1620 GCA_964418205.1 uncultured Muribaculaceae bacterium | reverse complement strand
TTTTTTTGATTAAAATCTATCGAAAATAGGCAGCACAAATCTATCTTGTGAAACTCAAAAATAATTAGTATAATAATACGGACTGGAGTGAAATGTATGAATTTACCTGATTTAAAAGAAGCAAAAAAGAGAACGAATCAAAAAGTAGAATATAGAAATCAAATTTTAACTGAAAGCACTGCTTTCGAGGGGAAAAAATATTTTTTAAGAACTTATGGTTGTCAGATGAACGAGCATGATGGAGAGGAAATGAAAGGAATATTGGAGTACTTAGGAATGGTACCAACGGAAGAAATGGAAAATGCAGATGTGATTTTGTTGAATACTTGTGCAATCCGAGAAAATGCTCATGACAAAGTTTTTGGTTACTTGGGAAGAGTAAAACATTTAAAAAAAGAAAGACCAGAAGTTATCTTGGCAATAGGTGGATGTATGAGTCAAGAAGAAAGCATTGTAGAAGAAATAAAAAAAAGGCATCCTTATGTCAACATAGTTTTTGGAACCCATAATATTCATGAACTAGGAACTATGTTATTAGAAGCTTTGCCTCAAAAGCAAGATATTGAGGTTTATAGTGTGGAAGGAAATGTTTATGAAGGGGTTCCCTATAAAAGGGATTCTAAGATAACTGCTTGGGTAAACATTATCTACGGATGTGATAAATTCTGTACCTATTGTATAGTGCCTTATACTAGAGGAAAAGAACGTTCTAGAAAATTAGATGAAATAGTTAGTGAAGTAATCCATTTAAAAGAACAGGGATATCAAGAAGTAACTTTATTAGGACAAAATGTAAATGCCTACGGAAATGATTTCCATGATGGTACGGAGTTTTCTGATTTATTGGAGGAAGTTGCTAAAACGAACATTCCACGTGTTCGTTTCGTGACAAGTCATCCTTGGAATTTTACGGATAAAATGATTGAGGTAATTAGAAAATATGATAATATCATGCCATATATCCATTTACCAATTCAAAGTGGTTCTGATAGAATATTGAAATTAATGGGAAGACGTTATACAAAAGAAGAATATTTGAACCTTTTTCAGAAAATGAAAGAACGAATTCCTAATGTAGCTATTACAACAGATATTATTGTGGGATTCCCTGGTGAGACAGAAGAAGATTTTGAGGATACTTTAGATGTTGTAGAAAACTGTAAATTTGATGGAGCCTTTACATTTATATATAGTCCTAGAGAGGGAACACCTGCTTCTAAAATGAAAGATGAGACTTCAAAAGAAGAAAAAGAAAGTAGATTACATCGTTTAAATGAACGGGTGAATTATTATTCCAAACAAAATAATGAAAAACTAATTGGTAAAACAGTTCCCGTACTTATTTTAGGAAACAGTGAAAAGGACGAAAGAAAGTTATATGGATATACCGATACGATGAAACTTGTAAATGTCAAAAAACGAGAGGATGTAATAGGTAAAATTATTGATGTCAAAATTACGGATGCGAAAAGTTTCAGCTTGGATGGAGAATAAATATTTATAGGTAAGCCAATGAAATTCGTTAAAAAATAAGGAAAATTTGCAAATTCATTTGTAAAAAAACGCCGTGTCAAGAAACTGTAAATTGACACGGGGGGGGGGTAGTTATGATAGAATCAT
>CAYQKO010000142.1:0-1762 GCA_964418205.1 uncultured Muribaculaceae bacterium | reverse complement strand
ATAAAGAATTAGTCGCATGGGGCAAAAATTTTTTTTGGAAAATTAAAAAGAATTGGGTTACTGATTGTTTCATTTTCACGTTTTATAAATTTTTACCATTGTTTTGTTTTTTTCTGGTTGTTTACAATATACACTGTAACGAAAATGGTGTAACGAAAACGAAATGAAAATAGAAAATATAAATACCAACACAAACACCAAAAAGGAGGTGAAAATTATGGGAAAAGAACAGAAGAAACCAAATCCTTATAAACCTAACCCTAATGCTAAAATGCGTCTAGAAAAAAGCCATAATCCTAAAAAATAATAAAAATAAATAATAAAACAAAAATTAAAGTGGTTAATCCCGCTCTTTTCAACCACATAAAACCATTTTTTCCTTTTTTAATTTTTCTTTTAATAACATTATCATTATCACAAATTGTTTCATTAATTGTTGCAATTAACTCTGCTTGAACATCAAACAAACTTGTGTTTTCTTCAGCATATTCTAACAATCCATCGGGTGATGGAGAAGATTGGAATTCATCTGAAAAAACATATGCTTCAATAAAATAATAAACAGAAATTAAATATAATAAGAAAGAAATGATTAAAACAGCTGTAACAATGATTTTACAATCCCATACAACATTATTATTCAAAATAACATATTCTACTAATGGGTTAATGAATAATGTTACTTGTAATGTTAATATAGCTCCTACAAATATTATCATTTGACTGTTTTTAGTATCTATTAATTCATTTCTTCTTTCATCTTCATCATAAGCATGTAACATTAAATCTAATAATAGTTTATCACGCTTTATATCATCAGTATAATCTTTAGATGCCAATTATAATCATCTCTATAACACATTTTTTGTGAAATTGTTTAGTAAAAATAGTAAAATAATATAAAATTGTACAAGTGAAAATTGGAAAACACGAGGTTTTAAAAATTAGTGTTCAGAAAATAATAAAAAAAGTTATGATAATGTTCAATCTAAGAACCTATCCACATACTCCTCAAAAGAAATAGTCTCAACCAACTCACGGTTACCACTTTCACCATATAATAATTCAATACAATCAACTAATGGGATTAATTCAGGATTATCTCTAATAAAAGACATATTCAAATCATCATCCCTAGAAAATCTTTCAATATCATCTTCAATTTGATCTCTTTCCCATCTGGCTCTATACATTTGATCCCTAATATACTCATGAGTGTCAATAAAATTACTTCTTTCTTCATCAAATAGAGGATTATTCATATAGAAAGGAGAAGCAATGTCATCAGGAATGACTCCATCATAAGTTATTAATTTAGATAAAATATCAGATGGAACATTTTTAGCAAATTCTTCATTATATCTTATTGCTTTTAATAAATTCATGAGGCTTTCCTCCTAATCCTATATAATTATTAAAATTAATGTTCTGATTTCCAGATACTACCATATCTGAAAATCAATATGATACTTCATAAAAAGAAGTAGTATTTCGAATTACTACAATTTAAGAATGATATCTTATATAAACCTTTGCTAATTCTGTGATAACTCCCATAACATTTTGTTTGAACTTATATCTTGAACCTTTGAGAACTGCATATTAGTAGGCAATAACACTTCAAAATCACCTTTAGTTTGAGTTACTTTTTCTAGATATAATATTTTTGTTCCTTTAGGAATCAGAATATAATTTAATTCATTACCATATTTATCTACTTTGGTATATTCTGAAATGGATGATGATGTTAAACCTTTGTCTT
>CAYQKO010000141.1:0-1793 GCA_964418205.1 uncultured Muribaculaceae bacterium | reverse complement strand
AATTTTTTACAAAGTTAAAAATTAAAGGAACGGAGGTGTTTAATTTGATAAGTAAGGAACAAGTAGAAAATATTAATAAAAAAGAATTAGAAAAGATTTTTGATAATTATAAAAGTCTATATAAAACAAAAGTGGCTAAAAGGAAAATGTTTAATCCATATAATCACAAGCAAATAAAAGATATTGCACCAACTCAAACAACTAGCTGTGGAAATACAACATCAAGTTCTGCTATACTTATATCAGAAGATGGAGAAAGTTATATGAGAATCAGAAAGCTTACCCCTTTAGAGTGCTGGCGACTTATGGGATTTGATGATAGCGATTTCATTAAAGCAAAATCTGTAGGAATATCAGATACACAACTCTACAAACAGGCGGGAAATAGCATTGTAGTAAATGTATTAGAATATATACTAAAAGAATTACTATGTGAGGAACAACTAGAACAATGTGCATAGTATTAAAAAATTATATTGATATATTACAATAAGCAAGGAGGAGAAATTATTTCTCCTCCTTACTTTTAACCAATTTGCAACATATTCTGCAATTCTTCTTTTTTTAGAAATTCTAATCCCCTATGAAGTAACGTATTGTATCTTCTTTCATCGTACAAATACTTATACGTTTCTTCGCTTTTGATTTGCCACTTGGTCAAATTTTGCGAAATTTCTTCCTCTTCATCTAATTCTTCATCATAGTCATATCTACCAGTTCTCATAAAATATTCATAAGAATCTTCGACATAACTTTTAGAACTAGAAGGTTTTTTAGAACTCTTCATTTTGGAATCATTTCTAATCAAGTCTTTTATCAACTGCGATATTTGAGCATTACTCAAATCATAAATGTTACTACATCTAATAGCTCCAGAAGTGAAACTACTTGAATTTTGCTTGCTGACGTTGGTTTTGTACTTGTTTAGATTGTAAATTTCCCCTTGTGTTAGCATCATTTGATAAACTCTTTCTATAGAAGGACTTTTACCTGTCCTATCCATTAAAAGTTCCTCCATGATTCTATCCACTGTTGTTTTTTTCTTTTTCGGTGTCAAGTTTACCAAAAAAGATGTTACTGCAGGTTCTGGATAAAATGCAGAACTCGGAATTGCTTGGTCAATATCAACACAAAAGTATGTCTGACAAATCGCAGAAATCAAACCGAATTCTGAATTAAAGTGCCTACTACCACCTTCAGAAACTTGAATTGGTGCAACCATTTTCCTTGTTGAATTTTGAGATACAACTAAAGTTATACTCTTAACAGATGAACTCTTTTTGTCCTTATTGTTGTGATACAAAGCTCCAGACCGTGCTAATTGAACTAGAAATGGCTCTGTTATTGTGTAAGGTAAATTTGCTACAATACGATCATAGTTCACATATTGATAATCTAATGCATTACCTTCAATTACAGTTACATTTGAAAAATCCTTAAATTTTTCTTTAAGTAACTCAGCATAGTAATGGTCTAACTCGATTACTGTTAAAGGGTTACCATATTTTGCCAAAGCTTCAGTAAGAGCTCCAGCACCTCCTCCAATTTCGACAACACTTTCACCTATTCCAATGCTTGCTTTCCGACAAATATATTCAATCATCTCATAATCTACCATAAAATGTTGATCCTTAGTCGGATTAGGGTTCTTTTCAAATTCTGTCATAATCAATTCCTCCTAATAAATTAAATAGTTTTTCAAATTGGTTAAAATCATACTAAGCACAATGTGTTCACATAATTATTTTACCATTTTTAGCATATAATGTCAATAATTTAAGCAATATTAATAT
>CAYQKO010000140.1:0-1834 GCA_964418205.1 uncultured Muribaculaceae bacterium | reverse complement strand
TATTGAAATTTATTAGATTCGGATTCAGCCAACCATCCCACTCCCCAATATTAATCTTAGGTTTAATTTCATTAATATATCTTAATCCTATATAAAACGTATTTTCTATAGAATAAACTTTTAATAATTTTAATAAAATATCAATATCTCTCAAAATTTCTTCATGATTTGTATAATACTGTCCATTATATACTAATGTAATAGATGATGAAGTTAATTCTACTCTTTTATTTTCATCTTTTAAATAAACCCACATCTTTTCATGCTCTATAATTTGATTAGATTCATCTACATTAAGAACAATTTTATTTTCCGTCTCAGGAGCTACCCTAGGAAATTCATCTTTTAATATTGAATCTGCTTTTGTAGGGTTTGCATCACTCCCTTTTAATGAAGGAATATCATGAAATTCAATTTTAAAAATAATTTCTGATATATAATTTTTAACATAATTCATATGAATCCCTTATAATGTGACAATTTTTTAGAACATCTATATAAATTTAATTTTAATCTACAAATAATATTAAATTTTTCTTTTTAATTTTATCAAATCACTATTTGAAGTTTGAGTATTACTTTCTAATTTTTCCATCCTTTCTAATATACTACTAATTTGTGCATCATAAGAATTTTTTAATTCTGAAACTTCTAATTTTTTCTCTTCTAACTCCGTTTCCATTTGAATGTATTCTGTGCTTTTGATATCTAGATTATTCACATCAAGATTTATAGTTACAGCATCCAAATGCTCAATATATTTTTCTCTCAATCTTAATGGATTTTCAAGAAAATAAGAAGTTCTGGTTGGATCTTTTCCACGACCTTGAAGTTCATCAATTTCATCCATACTCATACCATCATTGTATAGTTGACTAGCATGGAACTTTCTTAACATATGACTGCGAAAACGATTATATGTTCCAGCCTTCCCCAGATTAAAATAATCATTGTTAATCTTTGTAAAATAATTATTGAAATAAGTAGGCGTGATTTTAAATAGAGGACTATCTAATTTAAGAGGTCTTTCTTCACTAATCAAATAGTTTATAATTTCTGATGTAGATTCAGGACTAGAAAAAGTAGTATAAAATTTGTTGGTTTTTTGACGTTTTAAACGCCAGGATGGAACCACATCATCACGATTTTTAAGGATATCAATAGCACTATAAATATCATCAGAGTTGTTATGGTATTCTGAAGTTGCTTTTAGAAAAGATTCAACTGTTAAATTTAGTGTTTCTCTTTTCGCACAACCTGATGATGTCATGAATAGTATTATTGCCCTCATCACAGGACTTACAACTTTCAAAACTAGCTTAATTAATTCTTTGTCGGGAAGATCATTGAAAGAAATAGCATCAGGTTTATTCATATTTTTTTGACTTACTGGTGGTAATTTCCCTATTTCAATTTCGAAATTTTCATAAAATGTTTGTACCCTGCTTAAGTAACCTTTTACTGTGTTGTGGAGTAATTCTTCTTCTAATAAGTAGTTTCTGAAGTTTATTAGTCTGTCTCTTAGTGTTGAGTATTTCCATTTGATGTTTTGTTGTTCTTCTTGTTCTGCTTCTATGATAAGTTCGTGCATTGTTTTTTGATGAAAATTTGAGTATTTGTTTATTGCCGATTCGTAACTTTTTCTGGTTAATTCTTTTAAGTGTCGTTCGGTACAAAATTTATTGATAATCTCCTTATTCTCCATGTACATATCTTATGCTCCTAATTAAAATGCATGTTTTCTAAGAGCATTTGAAAAGTACATGATATTTTGATAAGTGTTGCCCGTATACTAACTCTCTTGAATCATAGGTAGATTACCCTTTCCTCCTCG
>CAYQKO010000139.1:0-1861 GCA_964418205.1 uncultured Muribaculaceae bacterium | reverse complement strand
AAAAATTTCTTGCAAAAGTCGATATTTTGTTGTAATATCTTTAAAGGTTCGTTTAAGGGGATGTTTCTATGGATAAGATAATAAATATTGCTGTAGTCGCGCATGTTGATGCAGGAAAAAGTACTTTGGTTGATGCTTTATTAAATCAAAATGGTGCTTTTCATGCTCATGAAGAGGTTGCTACTTGTGTTATGGATAGTGATTCGATTGAACGTGAACGGGGTATTACAATTTATTCTAAGAATTGTTCTATTCATTATAAGGATTATAAGATTAATATTGTAGATACTCCGGGACATGCTGATTTTTCAAGTGAAGTGGAACGTGTTATTAAGACAGTTGATACGGTTGTATTGATTGTTGATTCTGCTGAAGGGCCAATGCCTCAGACAAGGTTTGTTTTGAAGAAAGCTTTGGAACAAAATTTAAAACCGATTTTATTTATTAATAAGATAGATAAGGCAAATGCTAGACCTGAAGAGGTTGTTGATATGACATTTAATTTGTTTATGGAATTGAATGCTAGTGATGAACAACTTGATTTTCCTATTATTTATGGAATTGCGAAAGATGGGATTGCACAATATAGTTTGGATGATCAAGGGACAAGTATTGAACCACTTTTAGAAACTATTTTGAAACAAGTGGAACCTTTTGCGGGTGATATGAATGATCCGTTGCAACTTCAAATTAGTAATTTAGATTATGATAATTTTTTAGGACGTTTAGGTATTGGACGTGTGAATAAAGGTAAGATTAAAAACGGTGAGACAGTTTCATTGGTGAAAAATGATGGTAAGGTAGAGAATTTTCGAATTTCTAAGTTATATGTTACGGAGGGAATTAGACGTGTAGAAAAGAATGAAGCATATTATGGAGATATTGTAACGGTTGCTGGGAGTTCGGACATTTCTATTGGGGATACCATTTGCGATAAGAATTCTATTGAACCGATGCCTCCTATTGTGATTGAAAAACCTACGCTGTCTATGAACTTTTTGGTTAATGATGGCCCTTTTGCGGGTAAAAGTGGAAAATTTTTAACTTCTAGACACATTAAGGAGAGACTGGAAAGGGAACTACAAACGAACGTTGGCCTTCGTGTGGAAGAACTTCCAGGGGCAGATGGCTTTAAGGTGAGTGGCCGTGGAGAACTTCATTTGTCTATTTTACTTGAAAATATGCGTAGAGAAGGTTATGAACTTTGTGTTTCTAAACCAGAGGTTTTATTTGAAGAAATTGATGGAAAGAAATGGGAACCTTTTGAACGAGTGATTATTAATTGCCCTTTAGATTATCAAGGAACGGTTATTAATGATTTACAAGAAAGAAAAGCTACTTTGGAGATGGTTTCAACAAATGAAGAAGGTTATGCACATTTGGAATTTTTAGCACCTACAAGAGGTTTGATTGGTTATCGTAGTGCTTTTATTACAAATACTAAGGGAGAAGGTATTATGGTACGTAGTTTAGAGTGCTATAAACCTTATGTTGGAGATATCAGTGGACGTAAGAATGGTGTTTTAGTGTCTATGGAAAATGGTAAGACTTTAGGTTATTCTTTATGGAGTTTACAAGAACGTGGTACTTTAATTGTTGAACCGGCTACTGATGTTTATGTAGGAATGATTATTGGTATTCATAATCGAGATAATGATTTAGATGTGAATCCATGTAAAAATAAGAATTTAACGAATACGCGTTCTAGTGGGGCGGATGAAGCAATTAATTTAACGAGAGCTAAGAAGTTCTCTTTGGAAGAAGCATTGGAATTTATTGAAAGTGATGAATATGTTGAGATAACACCAACAGATATTCGTTTACGAAAAGCAATATTAGATCCAAAAATGCGTTTTAGAAA
>CAYQKO010000138.1:0-1967 GCA_964418205.1 uncultured Muribaculaceae bacterium | reverse complement strand
AGTTGACTGTAAAAGAACAAATTATTTATTATGGTGTTTTAAAAGGTATGAAAGAAGAAGATATTTTAAAACGTTTGGATGAATGGTTAGAAAGGTTTCATATAAAAGAGTATAAGGACCGTAAAATTAAGGAATTATCAAAAGGAAATCAACAAAAGATTCAATTTATTTCAGCTGTAATTAACGATCCTAAGTTACTGATTTTAGATGAACCTTTTACAGGACTGGATCCAATTAATGTTGAAATGTTTATGGAAGCGATTCGAGATTTTAAAAAGAAGGGGAGTAGTATTATTTTTTCTTCACATCGAATGGAACATGTTGAACTTTTTTGTGAAAAGTTAGTTATTTTAGTGAAAGGAAAATCCGTATTATCTGGTAATTTAAAAGAAATTAAAAAGAGTTATCGAAAGAAAAATATTCATATAGTTGGAGATGTAGATAAAGAAGCATTAAAAGGACTTAATGGTGTTGTAAAGATGGAAGAAACTTCGGAAGAAATTATTGTGAAAATTGAAAGTGATGAATTTATTGATGATGTATTTAAAATTGTCAAACAAGGAAAAAATATTTCAAAGTTTGCTGTGGAAGATCCAACTTTAAATGAAATATTCTTGAGTAAGGTGGGTGAGTCTTATGAAGAGTAAGTTAAAATTTTTAACTCGTCAAAGTTTAAATAAGAAAATAAAAACAAAATGGTTTAAAGCTGTTAATCTTTTACTATTAGTTTTATTTTTAGTTTTAGTAAATATTGATCGCATCGTTACTTTTTTTGGTGGTGATTTTGAATCAGAGATTACCATTTTGGTACATGATGAAGTAAATGGTTATGAAACTTTCCAAAGCTATTTTGAAACAATATCAGAAAGTTTAGGAGAATCTAAGAATTATAAAGTAGAAAAAAGCAATGACTCTTTAGAAAATTTGAAGAATTCTTTGGAAGAAGAGGATAATAAAGTAATTGTTTCTTTGGAAGTAGACCCTACAAACTATTTGAAAGGGCAAATGATTAGTTATGATGAGGTAGGGACTGTAACAACTCAGTTAATTCAATCTTCTATCACTAGTTTAAAACAGGGCATTGCGATTATGGAAAGTGGTTTGAGTTCGGAAGAAGTTGCCGCTCTGACAAGTCCTGCGGATGTAGAAACGGTATTAGTGAATCCTGATGTGGAAAATCAAGAAAATAAAGATTTGATTGCAGCAGGAGTCATTATGATTATTATTTTACCTTGTTTCTTTTTGATTTTGATGTTAGTACAAATGATTGGTAGCGAAGTAAATGATGAAAAAACAACAAGAAGTATGGAAATTATTATTTCCAATGTGTCACCTCAAACTCATTTTCTATCAAAAGTATTTGCCTCTACTTTGTTTGTAGTAATTCAAGGAGTATTATTGTTCGTTTATGGCGTCATCGCAGTTTTATTCCGGTTATTTACCAGTGGTGGTATGAGTGGAATGGGGCTTGGCAATGTGACAGGAGAGCTAGGAGATATTCTTACACAAGTGAGTGAAAGTGGAGTTTTAAATACATTAGTTCAAGGATTACCTTGGATATTAGTTCTATTCCTTTTCTCATTCATCTTATATGCTATTGTAGCAGGAGTATTAGCCTCAATGACAACAAGTATGGAAGACTTTCAACAACTTCAAACACCAATCATGCTTATCATTATGGCTGGCTATTACTTAGCAATCATGGCAAGTCAGTTTGAAGGATCTGTTTTCATAGAAGTAATGTCTTATATTCCAATGTTATCCTTTATGTTATCCCCAGTTTTATTTATGCTCGGGCAAATTAGTATATGGAGTTTAGCATTATCGACACTCATTACGATTGTATGTACATGGATTATATTTAAATATGGATTACGTATTTACAAAGTAGGAATTCTAAATTACTCCTCTACAAAATTATGGAAAAAAATGTGGAAATCATTGAAAACGAAATAATAGGAAGCAAT
>CAYQKO010000137.1:0-1971 GCA_964418205.1 uncultured Muribaculaceae bacterium | reverse complement strand
TTATGGGTGTTTTAATAAATAGAAAAGAAAGTGAGGTGTAAAGTGTTATGAAGAAATGTAAATATTGCATGAGTGAAATTGACAAGAAAGCAAAAATTTGCCCTAATTGCCATAAAAGTCAAGGGAACAAGTTAGTAAAGGGTTTGATTACAGTGGTTGTTATAGTGATAGTTATTTTTGCATTGGCTGCTTCTTGCAGTAAAGGTGTTAGCGATGCCGTGAAAGAAACTGAAAGCAAAAAAGATAGTCTAAAATTAGAAGAAAATACAGTTACAACTTCAAATGATGGATTTGCATACTACATAGAGGGATATGTTAAAAACGAATCTAACGAATCTTTTAGTTATGTTCAAATCACATATACAACTTATGACAAGGACGGGAATACTTTAGGTACATGCTTAGATAATAATAGCGGACTTGAAGAAAATGGACGTTGGAAATTTAAAGCAATGTGTCTTTCTGATGTCGAAGATATTGCAAGCTATAAACTAACAGAAATCACAGGATATTAAAAAGAACTGTTAAAGGTTGTCGGGAAATATGCAATTTTGTGGCATATAAAAAATCCCCTACTTGCTACGAACAAGTAAGGGTCGGAGCATGGAATACTCCTAAGAAAAAAACACACACACAATGAGGATTTTTTTCTATGTTCTCATTGTATCAAAAAACAAAAAGAAAGTAAAGGAATGAGAAAAAAATGGATAAAAAAATTTATGAAAAAACAAGATACACAGGTATCTGGAGAAACAAAAAGAATTTGAATTATGTGGTAGATATTTGCCACAGAGGAATTCGTACTTCTATTTCAACCGTGGACGGGACGAAATCAGGTGCGAAAATTAAAGATATAAAGCTTGCGAAAAGAATACAAGACGACCCGACAATTATCAAAAAAGTATCTTTATCCATCAACAATAAAGACACAGTCGAACAGGCTTTTGAAACTTATATGTACAACGCAGAATTCAATCGGAAACTGGCTCCTAATACACTTGCGGGGAAAAGATATGTATTTAATCAATACATGAGTCACTTAAAGAAAAAACGAATTGTAAATGTGACGGAAGATGACATTTTAGATATTAAAATCAAAATTGATAAGAATTGCAAAAAAGATTCTGCAAAATACTCTGCTTTCAAAACCATTAAATCTTTCTTTAATTGGTTAGTGGATGAAAAAATTTTAAGTGAATCGCCTGCGAAAAAGATTTGCCAATTCAAGAAGACAAAAATCGTTCACACGATATGGACTCCATCGCAAGTTGGATTGTTCCGTAAGTCTGTAGAAAAGGACTTTACGAGCGAAAACATACTCACACAGTACAAGGCACGCATGATACACTTAATTGTAGATCTAGATTATGCTATGAGTGCTAGGATTGGGGAAGTAAGAGCCTTGCAATACAAGAAGATACAGTTTGAAACCTGTAGTATTTTGATATCTGCTACATCTGGAAGAAATGGGGAAATCGTAGAAAAAACAAAAACAGACGGCTCGACAGACATCATAGATATTCCTCAAGCTGTCATGAACGAAATAAAAGAATATATTGAATGGTGTGAACAAAATATGGAAATAAAATTCACCGATGATACTCCATTATTCTTTAGTCCAGAGAATAAAAATAAGGCTTATTCCATCACCGTCATTCATGTCTTATTCAAGAAATATTGTTCTGAATCGGAAGAAACTTTGCCAGAAATGCCTATTTACAATCTAAGACATTCTGGTGTAGCATTAATGCAAGAGCTAGGCTACGAAATTTATGTCATTCAAAACAGAGTGCGACATAAAAACATAGAAACCACAATTGACACCTATGGCTCTATAAGCAAGCAAACGAAGAAAAAACTAGTAGAAGACATATCAAGATTTTTATGAAAATGAGTATTTTTTGAGTAATAAAATATAGAGAATGCGATAAAATCTAGGGTTTGAGGGCGGTATTTTCATCTCCCCCCCGT
>CAYQKO010000136.1:0-1975 GCA_964418205.1 uncultured Muribaculaceae bacterium | reverse complement strand
CTACTTCTCTAAAGACTATAAATCATTCTTTTTCCTAGGTAAATCCTTAGTCTCTTTTATATTCTTAAACCATTTCGTAAACACACTGATAAATACCATAATAGCAACAATAATATAAATAATATCTATGACAATACCCCATACGGTCAATAATGTAGGGTAATCAAAAGCCAATAAAACATTATCAACTAAGTTACGAACAAAAATAAACGGAACCTTTAAAATACAAATAAAGAAAATCAAAACTAATATATCTAGTATAATCTTTATATTATCTTTCATGGTATTCTTAGCCATTTGATCCACAACATTGTGTATCACTTGAAACAACTCTTGAAATTGCTTATAGAAAAACCCAGTATTTTTTTTATTCCGATTCAAATCAGGATTAATCCCATGTTTCAAATAGATACTTTTTTGAATACTATCTATAGTTCCAAAAGAAGAAATAATCGTTTTTTCATCTAGCCCATCTTTTAAACCCTGTTCAATCTTTTCTATATAAACCTGTACTTCTTCCTTTTTCACATCTTCTGTCAAAATATCAAGACTATCCATCAATTTACTTTTAAATTCTGCTTGATTCATTTTCTTTCCTTTCTATTATTACATTTTTAAACATAACAACCTGAGAACTGTGACACTCAGTTACTACAGTCAAATTGCAAGTTTTTGAAGTTTGCCCAACATAATTTGTTATCTTTAGTATATCACCTTTTTGAGAACGTATCATGTTTTTTTCCATAGGAACTAAAATAAATGGTTTTTTATCGGATAAAATTAAATTTCCATCATTATAAATATCTTCCACAATTTCATATGGTACATAATAAACAACGCTACCTTGTTTTAAATTTCCAATATAAATAACATCATTTTCACCAGTTCTTTGAATCGGCGCTAGAAAACGTTTCGAAGAAGTTCTTAACAATCCATCTACCTGTACAAGCTTTGCATCTATCCAAAAAACATTAATATCTCTATTTAAAACAAAAGGTTTTATTTCTTCTACTTGAGCTAAATACTTTTTAATAGACTTAGAACAAGAATCCATAGAAGACATATTAATATCTTTAAAATACTTTATTTTTATCATAATATTATTTGGGTTTTTAAGGAATGTCATAAACTCTTCTAAACGGTTATCTTCCAACATTCTTTTCAAAATCGAATATCCCACAAGATAATCTTGTTCCTGTTTCGAACGTCGATTAAAATCAGCTTCCAAAGACTCCATCACATTTTCAAAAGAAACTTCACTCTTTTCCTCTTGAAAAATTGGCTCGTCTAAATCCAAATTATCAAATTCCTTTAAATAATCCCCTATGGTACGCATATCCAAATCTGAAACAACAGAGTATTTTTCTTGAATACGAGACACTTCATTTTCACAATAATGTTCATACGAAACAATTTGATTCAAAGAACTTTTTTCCTCTATTTCTTTTAAAGAAGTAGAAAAATCTTCTTTCTTATTAAAAATTGTTTTTTTCTTCGAAATAATCCCCTGAATAAAATCCAATTGTTCTTTTACAATTTGTATTTGTAAAGGAAGTCGAATTAACTCATACTTATTTTTTAAGTAGCCTTCATCAATTTCTAAAGATTGCAAATAATCTGTAAGACTTCGAATCATTTGTTCTAACTCTGTAGATTCTGAAACATTTTGAACTAAATCATAAAAATCATAAATTTGAGCTAGTGAATCATCATCCATTTTCTCTTCAATCATACGTTTCAAAGGTTTCGTACTAGTTTTCTCATACATGGCAATTTTATCATTCAATTCATTTTTCTTATCAATATAATTATTTGTAAGTAAAATTAAATTATGATATGTCTCATTATGAACACGAATCTTTTCTTTCATAATTTCAAGTAACAAAAAGATAGTTCGCTTTAACTTTTTTAAATAAAGCTTTTCCTTCGTACTTTTTTCAGTCTTTTTATTCATCAAATTCTGAAAATCTTCAAA
>CAYQKO010000135.1:0-1996 GCA_964418205.1 uncultured Muribaculaceae bacterium | reverse complement strand
GAACAAAAGAACCCATCTGAGCCATAATAATTATGATTGCTAGCTGTCTCATATAAGTTGATTTACCACTCATATTAGGTCCTGTAATCAAAAGAGTATGAATAGACTCGTCCATGATACAATCATTACTAACATATTCCTGATTACTTACTTTTTCAATGACAGGATGCCGACCATTTTTAATTTCTATCTTATGATTCTCATTCAATGTAGGTCGAACCAAATGATATTCTTCTGATACTACTGCTAAGGATGTAATCGCATCTAAATCCGCGATGACATTTGCCGTATCCGTTAAACTTAATATTTGTTTTTTAATCGTCTCTTTGATTTCACAGAACAACTCATATTCCAAATCAATAATTTTTTCTTCCGCATTTAAAATCAATGCTTCCTTTTCTTTTAGCTCTGGACTAATATACCTTTCACAATTCGTTAAAGTTTGTCTTCGTTCCCAATGAAGCGAATCTGAAACATTTGCAATTTGTCCTTTTGAAATTTCAATAAAATAGCCAAATACTTTATTAAAACCAACTTTTAAATTTTTAATCCCGGTCTCTTCTTTCAGTTTCGTTTCAAAATTTGCAATAAAATCCTTTCCACCACTACGAATACTCTTTAATTCATCCAGTTCCGAATTATATCCTTCTTTAATTAAATATCCTTCTTTAATGGTCACTGGAGGATTTTCATAAATAGATGCTTCCAAAAGATTATAAATATCTTCATGAGTATTTATTTCTACATCAAAATGTAAATCCTCGACAATCTTTTTTATTTTTGGTAACTCTTTTAAACTTACTTTCATTTGTAACAAATCCCGAGCATTTAAAGAACCACAGGAAACTTTCCCACACAATCTTTCCAAATCATAAATCTGATATAAAGAATTACGTAGTTCATCTTTCAAAATAAATTCTGAGTTCAACACTTCAATCTTATCATAACGTTGTTCAATTAAATCTTTCTTCTTTAAGGGATTCATAAGCCATGATTTTAACTTTCTTGACCCCATACTAGTTCTCGTTTTATCTAATAACCATAGAAGGGAATAAGTTCTCTCTTTTAAACGCAACGTCTCCACAAGCTCTAAATTACGAACCGTATGAATATCCATCATTAAATAATCATCAGGTATCACTACTTCTACTGGTTTAAAATGGGATAAATCTTTCAGTTCTTTCACTACAAGATAATACATCAAGTGTTTTACTGATTCAATATAATGCGGTTCTTCTAAAGACTCATAAACACTTTCATATTGTCCTTCTAAAAGTTCATCGGAAAAAGAGACTTCCATTCCATAATTCCCTTTTAAAGAAGCAAGTAAATCATAATTTAAATCCTTTTTCGAAACAATTTCTAAAACATTTAAATTTAAAATAGTACTAATTAATTTCTCTTTTTGATGGGGTAAAATACTAACAAACATACTTCCAGTAGAAACATCTGCATAACAAATTGTATAAATATAAGAAAAATCTAAAATACTAGCAATAAAATGATTATTATGTTCGTTTAATAACTCTAAATCCACAACCGTTCCTTTGCTAATAACCTGTGTAACTCCCCTCTTCACCATATTCTTAGTATTTCTAGGATCCTCGAGTTGATCACAAATAGCTACTTTATATCCTTTATTTACAAGTTTTTCAATATAAGGCTTCACAGAATGAAAAGGTACACCACACATAGGAACCCTTTCCTCTAAACCAGCGTTCTTTCCAGTTAAAGTAAGCTCTAACTCACGAGAAGCGATTACACCATCCTCAAAAAAAAGTTCATAAAAATCCCCAACACGATAAAAAAGCATCTCTTCCTCATAATCCTTTTTTATATCCAAATATTGCTTCATCATAGGACTTAATTTATCTATATCCACTTCACTACGTTTCATTTCTACCACCCGTAAAAAGATTATAACACAGCCCATAAAAAAGAAAAAGAGTCAAAACTTTTCTTTTCACTCTCTTCAAACTAAATATGGATCATTCCA
>CAYQKO010000134.1:0-2017 GCA_964418205.1 uncultured Muribaculaceae bacterium | reverse complement strand
CTCAGTTGGTAGAGCAACTGACTCTTAATCAGTGGGTCCACGGTTCGAGCCCGTGTGGGGACACCATAAATTTGAAAATAATGAAGCTATTGAAAAGCCAAGCAATTCGTTTTTTAATAGCTTCTTTTCTATATAAAAAAGATCCTTCTTTAAAGAAAGAACATTTTATGATAAAATGGAGCAAAAGGTGATGTGAAAAAATGAAATTTTTAAAAGAAATACTACCATATATTGCGATTTTAGTTGTTGTCGTACTCATTCGTACCTTCCTAGTAACACCGATTAAAGTAAACGGTCAAAGTATGTATAAAACTTTAAATGGAAATGAAATCATGCTACTATGGAAGCAAAAAGAAATAGAACGTTATGATATAGTCGTGGCAGATTTAATTGTGGATGGAAAAAAAGAAGATACATTGATTAAAAGAGTCTATGGATTGCCAGGGGAAACCATTGAATGTCAAGACGGTATCATTTATATAGATGGAAAAAAAATAGAGGATGAATATGCTTATGGAACAACAAGTGATTTTGAAAAAGTAACATTAGAAGAAGACGAATACTTCATTCTAGGTGATAATAGAGAAATCTCTTTGGATAGTCATATATTTGGCCCAGTAAAAAAAGAGAATATTGAAGGTGTCACAGATTTTATTCTTTTCCCATTTCGTCGTTTTGGAAGTGTGAAATAGTTCTTATAGAATTGAGAGATGACATGGCAAGAAAGGTTTAAGCAAACAGGAAGAAAAAATTTATTTGATACCGATATAGAGGGGATAGAGAATGGAGAAAAAATATGAGTAAAATAACATTAATTCATGGTTCTTGTGCAGAAGAAGAGGTAGATGCAATTGTCAATGCGGCAAACAGAAACCTTTGGTCTGGAGGTGGTATATGTGGAGTTATATTTTCTAAAGCAGGATATAGAGAATTAAATGATGCATGTAAAAACATAAATACTCCATTAAAAGATGGAGATGCAGTTATTACACCAGCATTTCATATTACAAATGCAAAATATATTATTCATGCAGTTGGTCCAGACTTTGGAAGAACGCCAAAAGCTTTTAAAGAATTATTTTATGCTTACTATAACTCACTTAAGGTTTTAATGGATAATAATTTACATTCCATATCTTTTCCTTTCATTAGTTCTGGAATATTTGGATATGGGTTGGATAATCCTGTACAGGAATCAGCAAAACAATGTATAAGGGCATACAATACTTTTATGAAAGATTATCCTGATTATGATATTGATGTAAAAGTATGCGCATATTCATTAAGTGAATTGAATAGTGCCAAAGAAGAATTTAATAAGAAAAGTAAGTAATTTTATTAATCAAGAAAAAGCTACTACAATTATCGATGGTATGACTTATCACAAAACGGAAAATAGATTTGATAATGATATATTTACAATAAACAATGTTCGTGGTGAACTTGGAGAAAATGCAATGGATGTAAAAAAATATACGATTTTTTAGTAACGGATTCTAAAAATGAAAGAGAATTTGCTACGAAACTAGAAAGTGGATAAGTTACTGTATATGCTAAACTGCCAAACGGATTTAAGATCCCAACTCCAGTAGGAAATTATAATCCAGATTGGGCAATTGTATTTGATAATCCATCATTTAAGTATGTATATTTTATTGCAGAAACAAAAGGAAGTATGAATTCATTAAAATTAAGAGATAATGAAAAAGCAAAGATGGAATGTGCTAGAAAACATTTTCATTGTATTAGTAATGGTGAAGTGAAATATGATGTGGTAGATAGCTATGAATCGCTAATTAATTTATTAACTGCATAAATTGAAAAAATAAAATAGAAAGTGATGAAATAATCCTTCAATTTGGGAATCTAAAAATTTATAAAAAATGTAAAAAAAGGGTAATTACAATTTATAGAAACCTAATATTTGAGAAAAAGGAGATGATAAAAATGGCAAAAGATTTGATTATAAGAAGTAGCAGTGCAGAGTTTTTAATTTTTGAAAGGCAAAAAGGAGGAA
>CAYQKO010000133.1:0-2165 GCA_964418205.1 uncultured Muribaculaceae bacterium | reverse complement strand
ATCTTTACCACTACTGGACTTTCACCAGTTAGCATTTGCCAGCTTTGCTGGACGCACACATCAAACATACGCACTCAACATGATTACATTTGTCCAAACTCATATTTACGCCAGTATCTGAAAAATCCATTTTAACTTTATCATTTACACAATAACATTTTTAGGTTCAATTCTTACCTTTTTTTACTGTGCTGTGAATATTTTTAATGCTTTCCAAATACTCCTCTTCAACCGGTGATAAATTCTGTGCCTGATATTTCCTATATTCTTCTGTCGCTTTTTCTATTGCCTGTGAATGGCTAATCGTTCCAGCTCCTTGCAGCACTTTTTCGCCTGTAGTTTTTAATACATTATCAAGATGTTCCACATAATCTGACATGTACATAAGATTATGACGCATCGCTTGAATTTCTGCAAAATCAAAATATCCAGATACAATATTATTCAAGATTTTTAATTCTTCATCATTAAGATAATTCTTTGCAATGCTTATATCTTTCAATGCAGGAAAGTCCCCAGAGAAGCTCTTCAACCCCATAAAAGGCTGACTTGCATCTGCACGCTCATATATAACCTCTGCTGCAGTATGTCCATGCGCTGCATAATGCAATTTATTTTGTACCATTTTAAAAAACACAATAGATTCACTACTCTTAGGATTATAATCAACACTTGTCGCATATAAATCAAGTACCTGTCGATACATAACTTTTTCAGATGAACGAATATCCCGTATACGGTCTAATAATTCTTTCCAATAATTACCGCCACCCAGATTTTTCAGCCGTTCATCGTCCATCATAAAGCCTTTTATCATATACTCTTTTAACCGTTCGGTAGCCCACCGACGGAAATTTGTGGCAATTTTAGATTTTACTCTATACCCAAGTGAAATAATCATATCAAGATTATAGTGTATTGTATTATAGTGCTTTCCATCAGCTGCAGTTGTTCGGAATTTCCGAACAACTGCTTTTTCATCTAGCTCTTCCTCTTCAAAAATATGTTTGATATGCTCACTGATATTAGATTTACTGGTTTGGTAAAGTTCACATAATTGTGCCTGCGTAAGCCAAACAGTATCGTTTTCAAATTTAACATCTATTTTCGTCTGTCCATCTTCCGTTTGATATATAATGATTTCACCGTCTGTGATGTTTAAATTATCTTTATTTTTCTTCGCCATTTAATTTCCTTTCCACTTTAATACTTACGAATTATCCTCTTAAGATCTCGCCTATTTGTTCTGATTCAATTTGCTTTTTTAAATAGCTGATTCTTATTTCGACATAATTTTTATGCTTTATCCACTTTAATCCTATAAAGCTCGGAAGTAATGATTCGAGAAAATCAATCCAAGCAGAATACATCGGAACTGTACTACCTGACCAGCTCCAAGAAACAGGTGTTAATGGTATCCTTTCAAAATCTTCAAACAACGGATTATTATCAAGGAATAGCAAAATATATCCCTTTTTTCTTTCGAGCTCTAATTTTGATATAACTGAAAATAGGCAATACATTTTTGTTTCATCATTGCAGAACCGGCAAATGCATTGCTGTATCCACTCGTCTTGCCTTTCCAACAGCTTTTGTCCCACTAAATCATCTTAAAATATTTAAATGCATCTTTTATTGCTTCCTCTTTTTCAGCAGGGCAAATTAGTTTTTTTAAACTATCACTTTTTGGTTTGTTATAGTTTTCCCTTTCCTTAATCCCACATTTTTCCTTTACCTGTGCGATATACAAACTACTGACTTTCAATCCTGTATGCTCCAATACATAATCCTTAATTTCCTCATAAGTTGCCTTACTCTCCGCCGCCGTTAAATCCATCTCATTCATCTTCAATTCCACTTCTATATTCTGTTTTGTATGAAGTTTGGAAAGCAAACATACCGTCTCAACATGCCGTGAGACAATGCCTTTGATGTCACTGGTTCAACCGAAATTATCGTGGGGCAAAATTGTCTGACCGAAAAAGTCGTGGCTTTCGGTCTGCGGAAACATATTCTCAACGATTTTTCTTCTCAATCGCTTTATTCATAAACTTATCATTCTGAACAACAAACCGCTCGTGCGTTCCTTCTCCAATCTTTCCGGCTTCATCATAGTTACATGCTCCTTCTATATCCCTCCACAGTTTGGTTCACTTGTTTCACGA
>CAYQKO010000132.1:0-2193 GCA_964418205.1 uncultured Muribaculaceae bacterium | reverse complement strand
TGGAAAAAAATAAAATGGCTACCGTTCCAATGAAAAAACTTTTTTGGAAAATGGGCCTACCGATGATTATATCCATGGTGTTACAAGCTTTATATAATGTTGTGGATAGTATTTTTGTTACCAATATGGGAGAGAAAGGAGCAATTGCGAATCAAGCACTTACTTTGGCTTATCCAATTCAAATTTTAATTATTGCAATTGGAGTAGGAACAGGTGTAGGGTTAAACTCATTACTTTCTAAGAGTTTAGGGGAAAATAATCAAGAAAAGGTAAATAAAATTGCTGGAAATGGTATATTCTTAAGTATTGTGATATTTTTCGTTTTTTTGATTTTTGGAGCTGTTGGTTCTAGATGGTTTATTTCTTTGTTTGCTGGTGGTAATACAGAAGTGATTGAAATGGGTACTACTTATTTACAAATTTGTTCTTGTTTTTCTTTAGGGGCGATTGGATATGCTGTGTATGAAAGATTTTTACAATCAACAGGTAAAACAATGTTATCAACGATTTCACAAATTTCTGGTGCTCTTGTAAATATTGTATTGGATTATATTTTTATTTATCCGATGAATATGGGCGTTGCAGGAGCTGCTTGGGCTACTGTAATTGGACAGTTTGTGTCTTTATTCTTAGCAATGTTCTTCCATTATACGAAGAATAAAGAAATAAATGGGGATCTAAAGTATGTGAAACCAGAAATGCAGTTAATTAAAGGAATTTATACGATAGGTCTTTCGGCAACATTCATGCAAGCTTTACTAGCTGTTATGATGGCCGGAATGAATGCTATTTTAGGAATGGCCAATGTGGATACTACTGTATTAGTTGGCTCATTCGGTATTTATTATAAAATTCAACAGGTTGCCTTATTTTCAGCATTTGGCTTGTCGAATACTATTATTTCTATTTTGTCCTTTAATTATGGAATGAAAGATAAGGATAGAGTAGATGAATGTATTAAGTATGGTATTATGGACACGCTTATTGTAATGGTAATATTAACCGTTGCTTTTGAAATTTTGGCGAGACCTTTAGCGAATTTGTTTGGGTTGGCAGGCGGGTCTTCTACTCAAATTATTGAAGTATGTACGGTAGCTCTTCGAATTGCTAGTTTAGGATTTATTTTTATGGGAATTTCTGTAGCAATTCAAGGTGTTTTACAGTCCGTTCGTTATGCTTTGAGACCACTTATGATATCTTTTTGTCGATTAGTTCTCTTTGTATTTCCAATCGCGTATTTGCTCATTCAATCTGCTGATCCATTCAATGTGGTATGGTGGACTTTCCCAATTGCTGAAATAATCACAGCTGTTATTTCTGGCTTCGTTTTGAAAAATTCGTATGATAAGAAAATAAAGGTTTTAGCTCATGAAACAGAAAAAGAGAATAGTGCATGTCATTTTATTCTTAGTATTTCAAGAGAACATGGTACGAATGGAAAACAAATTGCTAAGGATGTTGCCGCGGCTTTAAATATTGCTTTCTATGATAAAGAGGAAATAAAAGAGTTTGCAGTGGAAAATAAATTAGTTCATGATACCCAAGAAGAATACTTGTATGATAATTTCTTATCTTTGGATGTTAGTAAAGATGCGATGATAAATCAATCTAAAATGATTCAAAATATTGCTTCAAAGGAAGATTGTGTTATTGTAGGACGAGCATCTGATTATATTTTAAAAGACAATCCAAAATTGATTAAGGTTTTCTTATATGCTCCAATGGAATATAAGGTAAAGAATATTATGAAAAATTATGATGATTCATCAAAAGAAGCAAAAGAAAATATACTGAAATCAACGAAGTCTAGAGCAATGTATTATGAAGTAATATCGAATCAAGTTTGGGGCGCAAAAGAAAATTATGATTTATGTCTGAATTGTTCTGTTGGTAATGATTTGATTGTAAAAACTATTTGTGAATATATCAAAAATAGAAATGAATCTGTGTAAAAAAGGTTTAACACACGTAACAGTAAAATAGAATAAATTTTACTATAATTGTAAAATTTAAATCAAAAAAGAAGAAAATTATGATTTAAAAATTTTAAATTAAATTTTTCTTCTTTTTATAAGCACGACAAAAAGACGCAAAATGCGTTTTTTCAAAAATATAGTGATTTCAAAGAACAAATGTTGTATAATGTTTAGCAAGTTATGGAATTTTTTGAGCATTCAAAAAATGGCATAACGC
>CAYQKO010000131.1:0-2241 GCA_964418205.1 uncultured Muribaculaceae bacterium | reverse complement strand
GGCCCGCCACTTGGCCCAGTGGGTCCTGTGGGACCTATTCTATTGGAACAACAACAACCTTGAGCAAAATTGTTTTTATTATAATTTTTTACATAATTATAAGCTCTTTGATAATCACTGCTATTATTCATAAAAAATCTCCTTTCTTTTATAAAGTATGATTAAAATGAAAATTTGTTTGTATATTTACCCTAGATCTTATAGGAAATTATACAATTATGATAAAAATTACGCTTAATATTGTTTGAAGAATTCGTCCTTTTAAAAAACTGATATATGAAATATTTGTGTCGCTTAAAATTCCTTTTATTTGTAAATGAATGGATAAACCGCCAAAACTAATCATCATCGCGGCTAAAACTTCTTTTATTTTTGTTGAGTATGTTACATGAATTAATCTATTTAAACCTTGACTAATTTCTAGTAATCCTGTAATTAATGGTATTTGTAATGGGTTTATTAGGGCGTTTATAACGTAGAAAATGGTTATTGTTCCTAATATCATTAGTAATGTATTCATAGCATTTTTGATACTAGAGGCAAACATATTTCCAAAAGATTCTTTTGAAGTTTTGGACAATTCTCTTAGATAAATATGAGATTTTTTAGAGAATAATCCTATGAATAAGTTTACTATGTAAGGAAGTAATAATAGCTTTATTACACTAGATGGGTTGTTTGGAAATATTAAGTTTAACATGGTATAC
Organism: uncultured Muribaculaceae bacterium; assembly: GCA_964418205.1. Lineage (GTDB taxonomy): Bacteria > Bacillota_I > Bacilli_A > RF39 > UBA660 > Ventrenecus. The sequence continues at coordinate 1,534 of CAYQKO010000131.1, read as the reverse complement.
AGAAATAAGGGATTTGAAAAGAATGTAAATGAAAGAATTTTCGATGCTTCTTCTTCTGTTAAATAATTTTGGTAATATAGGTTTTTGATTACATATGCATTTGCTGGTGTTCCTGAAAAACATGAAATAAAAAATGCAAATGCTCCAAAAGGAGAAGTGTGAAATAATTTGGAAAAAATATTACCAAAGTATTTGCATAGTAATTCAGGAAGGCCAAAGTAAATAAAGAAATCAGTTATTATCATCATTGGAAATAATGATGGAAAAAGTTTTTTTAAAAATAAATTACAAGCGTCTAAAATGCTTTTTTGGATGATTGCATTCTTTTTAAAGATAAATATTGTGATAATAGTTAAAGCTAATAATGGTCCTTTATTTTGTTTCATACTTGAATATATGTATTTCTTATCCATATTATTTGTCGAATTCATGTCAAAAGCTTGTTTTTTGTGCTATATATAACTTATATTTGATAAAATAAATTATGGAGGTTTTTCATGTTAGAAAAAATAAAACATTTTTTTAAAGAAAATTGGAAATTTTTAGTTACTTTAGTAGTTATTATTTTGGTGTTTCAAGTGGAGTTGCCATATAAAATATATGCTCCTGGTGGAATGGTTCATTTGTCTGAGAGAGTTCGTGTGGAAGATGGATATTCTTATGATGGAGAATTAGGCATGGCTTATGTATCGGTTGTAAGGGGAAGTTTACCATTTTTGGCTCTATCTTATCTTATTCCAGATTGGGATATTGTATCTACGGATGAAATCACATATGATAATGAAACTTTTGAAGAAACTTTTGAAGCGGATAAAATTTCTACTCAACAATCTATTGATAGTGCCATTATATCAGCATATCGTTTAGCTGGAAAAGAAGTTATTGTAGAAAAGGAGATAGTTCATGTCACTCATATTGATGAAAATGCAGATACAGAAATCAAACTTTTTGATATTGTTAAAAGTGTAGATGGATATGAAATATCAGATACAACAGAATTAAAAGCAATTGTGAGTAGTCATCAAGAAGGCGATGAAATAAAGATGGTTGTTGAACGAGATGGAAAGGATTTAGAAGTTGTTTCTAAAGTTTATTTACTCGATGGAGAGCCTAAAGTTGGTATAGCTTTGACGGTGACCTATGAGTACGAAGAATCCCCTTCTGCCATTATTTCGACAAAATCCAGTGAATCGGGTCCATCTGGAGGGCTTATGATGGCTTTAGCTATATATAATTCTTTAGTAGAAGAGGATATTACGAAAGGTAAAACTGTAATTGGGACTGGTACGATTGATGTGGAAGGCAATGTAGGTGCGATAGGAGGCGTGAAGTATAAGCTTATTGGAGCAGTTAGAAAGAACGCTGATGTCTTTTTGGTACCTGAAGATAATTATGAAGAAGCCGTTGAGGTGAAAAATGAAAAAGGTTATGATATTCGAATTATTTCTGTAAGTACTTTAGATGATGCTTTAACTGCTTTGTTAAAATTATAAATATTACGAAAAAAGTACATAAACGGAAAAAATTCGTAGTG
>CAYQKO010000130.1:0-2304 GCA_964418205.1 uncultured Muribaculaceae bacterium | reverse complement strand
AGAAATAAGAAAGTAGAAACAGATAAAGCTTGGGAAACTAGCATGACTAGAAAAATTTGTATAATGATACTAACGTACATTGTCGTAATAATATATTATTAAGTTCATTAGTTCCAGTAATAGGTTTTGCTATGTCAATTTTATCCTTAAAATTAATTAGAAATATTTGAGAATCTAAAAGGAGTTGATTATTTTGAGAGGAGAATTAATAGTTACTATTTACAGCTCAAGGATAGATAAATGAAAAAGTCTATCTTTTTCTTTGCTATGATTCATAGAAAAAATAATGTGGAAAGGTGAATTTGTGGATAAATATTGCCGATTTTTCTAGTATTTATGGGCATTCAGAGGTACAATTAATATGAGATGGTTGTAAAATGAAAGAAACAATATATAATTATGATTATTTAAAGGATGAAGATATAACTGAAGTTGTTATAAGAACTAAAGCATTAATAATTAATAGTAAAAACATAATTTTAGGAAATGAGAATAATATATATCAATTTCCAGGAGGCCATTTAGAGGAAAATGAAACTTTTGAAGAATGCTTAAAGCGTGAAGTCTTAGAAGAAACTGGTATAGAGATTGATGATGGTGAAATAAAAAGACCTTTTATGAAAGTTACTTATTTAAACAAAGATTGGCCAACAATCGGTAAAAATAGAAAATCTGAAATATATTATTATTTAATTGAAACTAGTAAAAATCCGGATATGAGTAAGGTGAAATATACCGAACATGAAAAACAAGGTAATTTTAAAATTGAATCTATTCCTTTGAGTGAATCAATAAGTGTTATTAAAAATAACATTTCAAAAAATGAAGTAAATAAAGTTATAGCACCAGATATAATAATGGCCATAACAGAATATTTACATCAGCGTAAAGATTAAAATGAAATTTTAAAGCCACTCTCTTTGCTTGACTCTATCTTGCCAAGTGCTATAATCTTTTCTTTTGCAGCAAAATTAGCGAAAGCTAGGCTCCAAGGAGCCTAGCTCGTTTTTTGACTGTTGTATAGTAGTGATTTTTTTTTAGATAAATCAATATGAAATTCCTTTTCAATATCTTTTATAACTTCATCTATATATGATTAAATGAATATTTGTTGTTCAGTCTTTTTTCTAATAATCTTTCTAAGACAAAAGCAACATAGCAAGTTAAAAAATGGGATTTGATATAGTCAAAAAACAGCAGGATGATAGAACAGAATAATTGTTTTATTGAAAACATACAATGTATTAGGTGATGCTATGTTTTTTTCAGATATTCATACGAGAATTCGTTTTTTCGTTTTGCTTATTTTGTGTCTTTTTATTATTATTGTAATACGTGTTTTTTATATTCAAGTTTTTCAATATGATAAATTGAGTACTTTAGCGGAAAGCCTTTGGAGTCGTAAATTGCCTATTGGATCAGACCGTGGAGAAATCTATGATCGAAATGGAAAGGTGTTGGCAACGAATTTAACAACAACTTCTTTGGTGTTGATTCCAAATCAAATAACCAATAAGGAAGAAGTGGCTCAAAAGTTAAGTGAAATTTTAGATAGTGATTATGAAGATATGTTAGCGCATGTTAGTAAAAAAACAAGTATTGAAAGAGTACATCCAGAGGGAAGACAATTATCTTATGATATAGCAAGTCAAATTGCTGATTTAAATTATGATGGGGTTTATTTAGTAAAAGAAAGTAAAAGGTATTATCCGTATGGTACAGTTTTATCTCATGTATTAGGATATGTAGGAATTGATAATCAAGGTTTGTCAGGGATTGAACTGGAATATGATGAATATTTAACTGGAGAAGATGGCGCAATTAAATATTTTTCTGATGGAAAAGGAAATCGCTTGGAACTTTCTGAAGTTTATGAAGAGCCTCAAGATGGTATAAATATTACTTTAACAATTGATTTAGATCTTCAACTGGCCTCGGAGCGGGAACTTGATAATGTAATGTTAAAGTATAGTCCTGAACACGCGATGATACTAGCGATGAATCCTAAAACTGGTGAAATATTAGCTATGGCATCTAGACCTAATTTTGATCCGAACAATTATCAAGATTATGATACGGAAACTATAAATCGGAATTTACCTATTTGGATGACTTATGAACCAGGATCTACTTTTAAAATTATGACGCTTGCAGCTTCTTTGGAAGAAAAAACGGTAAATCTATTTGAAGATACTTTTTATGATGGTGGGGCAATCAATGTTGAAGGTGCGACTATCCATTGTTGGAAAAGTGGTGGTCATGGAGCTCAAACCTACTTGCAAGTGGTAGAAAATAGTTGTAATC
>CAYQKO010000129.1:0-2354 GCA_964418205.1 uncultured Muribaculaceae bacterium | reverse complement strand
TAGAAATAGATAATATATCATTGCCTAATAAAACTAAAACAGACTATATTGTCTGGAATTGATTAAAAGATGTAACTATGTTTAAACTAACATTATAAGAAACAGTATAATTACTATGGCATATATTCGTTGTATTTCTTACATATTCTTGGTTAATCACTATGTAGTCATAATTTTTGTTAAAGAAAGAATCGAAATAATCTCTTCGGAATTTTTCTCATAAAGAATTGTATTTTCATCTAAATGATATAAAATGGCATTTTCCGAATATATATCTAATTTGAAAGCTTTTACAGGAAATGGAAAAAAGAAGGAAAAAAATTTTTTTCATTTTTATAGCCAAACTCCATAAGTTATCGCAGCCATAGCTAGTAAAAGACCCACAACATAAAAAGCTTTTACGATATCTTGTTCTGAATAACCTAGTTGTTCAAAATGATGATGTAGAGGAGCCATTTTAAAGACTTTCTTGTGAAACTTTCGTATCGCGATAATTTGAATTAAGCTAGATAGAGTTTCTACTACAAAAACCCCACCAATTAAAGCCAACGATAATTCATGACGGGTGATGATAGCAACCGTTGCCATTGCAGACCCCAATGCTAAACTACCTAAATCTCCCATAAATACTTTCGCAGGGTTTGTATTAAACAGCAAAAAACCTAATAAAGCACCTACTAAAACAAAACAAAATATTGCTACCTCTTGATACCCTTCCATCCAAGTGGTATTCCATGTAATAATACCAAATGCAACAAATGCAATCATAGAAAGTCCTGCACATAAACCATCCAAGCCATCGGTAATATTCACGGCATTCGATGTTCCTACAAGTAAAAATAAAATGAATAAACCAAATGTCCATCCCATTGGTAATACCAAATTTAAAGAAGATACTTTTAATGTAGGTTCTCCCCCATTTTTCATAAATATATAGAAGAAAATAAGGGCAATTAACATCTGTAATAAAAATTTCGTTGTAATTCTAAGTCCACCATTATTGTGAAAACGTACCTTTAACCAATCATCTATAAATCCCAAAAAAGCATAGGAAATAAAAACAAATAATAAAATAATTAAATTATGATTAAATTCAATACTACCTCTCATATAAAGTAAAAATAACGTAATTAAAACAGGAACTATAAAGATAATCCCACCCATTGTAGGAGTTCCTTCTTTTTTCATATGTCTTTCGCCCACTGTCTGACTTACATGTTGGCGAAAATTCACTTTTTTCAACAAAGGTATAAAAATTAATCCGCAAATGATAGCAAAGATAAAACCAAGCATCATCGCTAAAGCAGTTTTGGCTAAGATTAGCATAAAACTCACCTACCTACTCATATTATACTATAAAAGAAACAAATTACTTGTTTTTTATCTCTTTTTTGACACATTTAGACAATACATAATCCATACGAAACAGAAAATAAATTTGTTTATCCTAACATCAATTTTATCGTTCCCCCTTCTTTTACATAAGAACTTCCCGTTGGGCTTTGATAGATTACTGTACTACCTTCTCCAGAATATTCCAAAGTAAAACCTTTTAGCACTTCCTTTGCTTCCTCTAAATTCATTCCTGTTACATCTAAAATTTTCACATATTTTGTATCATTCCAATTATATTCTTTTTCCATTCCTTCACTACTTGGTTCAATCCCTAATACAGAAATAGCCGTTTCTAGTACAGATTTTGCTATAGGAGCTGCCACAACACCACCATATTGAGTAACCCCTACTGGATGATCTACAGCCACATAAACAACAATCTCTGGATCATTCGCAGGCATAAAACCCATGAACGATAAAATATAGTTCCCATCTAAATAATGACCATTTTCTACTTTTTGAGCTGTTCCTGTTTTTCCACCCACTCGGTAATTTTCAATATAAGCATTTCTTCCTGAACCATTCGCCACAACACTTTCTAAAGCATATCTTGCTAGTTTACTTGTTTCTTCGCTAATAACTTTGGCCCTTAATACTGGTTCATTTAAATAGACAATGGAATTCGTTTCTGGTTCTTGCATACTACTTACAATATAAGGCGTGTAAAGATATCCACCATTGATAACAGAAGACACAGCCGTGACTTGCTGAATAGGTGTAACACTGATACCTTGACCAAAACTAGTCGTTGCAAGTTCTACAGGCCCCATTCGTTCTGGATTAAATAAAATACCACTTGATTCCCCATTTAAATCAATTCCAGTTTTTTCCCCAAACCCAAATTTTGTAATATAACTCATTAAAGTGTTTGTTCCTAATTTCTGTCCTAAAGACACAAAACCAGGATTACAACTATTTTCTACCACTTGCAAGTAGGTTTGAGCTCCATGACCACCACT
>CAYQKO010000128.1:0-2444 GCA_964418205.1 uncultured Muribaculaceae bacterium | reverse complement strand
ATTTTCAAAAGAAACTTCACTCTTTTCCTCTTGAAAAACTGGTTCATCCAAATCTAAATTATCAAATTCTTTTAAATAATCTCCTACGGTACGCATATCCAAATCCGAAATAACAGAGTATTTTTCTTGAATACGCGATACTTCATTTTCGTAATAATGCTCATAAGAAACAATTTGATTTAAAGAGCTTTTTTCCTCTATCTCTTTGAAAGAAACAGAAAGATCTTCTTTCCTATTAAAAATTGTTTTTTTTCTCAAAACAATACCTTGAATAAAATCCAGTTTTTCTTTCACAAGCTGTATTTGTAAAGGAAGTCGAATTAACTCATACTTATTTTTCAAATAGCCTTCATCAATTTCTAAAGTTTGCAAATAATCTGTAAGACTTCGAATCATTTGCTCTAACTCCATAGGTTCTGAAACATTTTGAACTACGTCATAAAAATCATAAATTTGAGTTAGAGAATCATCACTCATTTTCTCTTCAATCATCTGTTTTAAGGGATCCATACTGGTTCCATCATATATAGCTATTTGACGATCCAATTCATTTTTCTTATCAATATAATTATTCGTAAGTAAAACCAAATTATGATATGTCTCATGATGAACTCGAATTTTTTCTTTCATAATTTCAAGTAACAAAAAGATAGTTCGTTTTAACTTTTTCAAATAAAGCCTTTCCTTCGTACTTTTTTCAGTCTTTTTATTCATCAAATTCTGAAAATCTTCAAAAGACAAAACTTTATCTTCTAATTGATAAGAAACATTTGGAATCAAAACTTTATAATCATCTAAAACCATTCGAATACCAAAACGTTGACTATTTTTCAAAAACCAATAATACATTTTTAAAAATTCTTCTGCATCTTCCTTATTCATTGGAATAAAAAGACGCTTTAACAAGCCAAAGAACGGATCTTTAAAAGAATAAAAGATGCCTATTCCAAGTTTTCCTTCATACAAAAAAGGTTCTTTATGAAAAGAATGAAATCCATATTTATAAAACAATTTAAGTAAATCCTCTCTAGTCATATTATGCCCCTTTTACCTAATACAATTATATCACAAGTTATATCATTTTGTGCTATAATCTTAAATAGGAGGGAAAAATGTGAAAGTCACTATAGTAAAAGAAAAAGAAAAAAAAGATTACAGTCTATTTCATGCCATCTTATTGCTAATATTAGGAATCATCTTAGTATTCAATTCTGGCGGTTTTATCAGCACCATATTTACAATTCTAGGTATCATCGTTACAATATTTGGAATTGCCAAATTTGTGCAATACTCCCAAATAAAAAAACAACGAAAAATAGAACAACCAAGCATTCTATACATGGCTATTATAAGTATTACAATAGGATTATTAGTCATATTTTTATCAAACTTCTTAGTAAACACAATCCAAATAGTCACAGGCATATGGTTACTTTTCATTGGTCTAAACAAAATAAACAATGCCCTAATATGGAAAACTACAAACAATCAAAAATTTATTGCCGAAATAATAAGTTCTATAATTCTTATTTTATTAGGAATATATACAATATTTGCTCAAAACGTTGTATTTATGATAATAGGTATCATTTTAATCATATATGCAGTAATTCAATTCATAACATATTTCAAAAAATAAATGAAAAAAACTACAAGAAATCAAATCTTATAGTTTTGTTTATAAATAGGAAAATTTTTATTTTCTTTTCTTTTTTGTCGTTGTTTGCTTAGATGTCTTTTTTGTCTTAGCAGAAGTTGTTTTCTTAGGTACGTGATTTTCTTTCATAGAAATCTCTTTTTCTACAACTTCAACATTTTCTTCCTTTACAGTCTCATCTTCCTGTGCAGGCTCTTCATGATCTCTTGCCAGCATAATAGTCCCGACAACAATCAAAGCAGCAACAGCAAGCACACCAATCGTAATCCATGCTTCTTTATTGTCCGTAGTTTCATTCAATAAATCAACTAACGGATCGGCAAAATCTTCATCTTCATAAGTTTCCTTGATTTCCGCTTTAATATCATCATCCCAAGAAGAAGTATATCCGCCAAAACTTCTGTCTCCAATTACAATATAAGGTACACCAGTTACATTGCCGTCACCCATGATATCAGCAGCTTTTTGCATTAATTCAGAGTTTTTTGTAGTAGAAACCTCAAAATCCACAATTTCAAACATACTACCATATTCCGAGTCACTACTCAATTCTTCAAAAAATGCCACTGCACTTTTACAAACAGAACAAGTAGAACTTCGAAACAAATAGACCTTCACCTTTTCTTTTGCTTGTACTTGATTTGGTAAAAATAACACTGCAAAAACAGTAAGAACAATTAATAACAAACTACACTTTTTCATGTTCTAGACACTCTCCTCATTAAGTATTATAACAAAAGTTAATTAGGAATACTAGCATTTTCTTGAATAAGTTAATTAGTTTATC
>CAYQKO010000127.1:0-2496 GCA_964418205.1 uncultured Muribaculaceae bacterium | reverse complement strand
AACCAAATATGATGGTTTTTGATTTGGATCCAGATGAGGGACTATCTTTGAAAAAGGTAAGAGAGGGGGTTATGGATTTAAAAAGTATATTGGATGAATTGGGTTTGGTTTCTTTTTTGAAGACAAGTGGTGGTAAAGGGTATCATGTGGTTTTACCTATTATGTCTTTGAAAAGTTGGAAGTCTTTTGAAAACTTTGCTTTCGGAATTGCTAAGTTGATGGAAACTAGATGGCCTGATAAGTATACGAGTAGTATGAGTATGGAAAAACGAAAGGGTAAAATTTTTATAGATTGGATGCGTAATAAAAAGGGGAGTACTAGTGTAGCTCCATATTCTGTTCGACTTAGAAAGACCGCGACGGTTTCTATGCCAATTAAATGGAGTGAATTAGATAAAGTAAAACCTGATGAATTCACAATGAAAAAAGCCTTGATAAGGCTTCGTAATCAAGACCCTTGGGAAGATTTCTTTTTGATTTGGCAATAGTTTCTTATCTTTCATTTGCGGTTTATTACTGCTAATACAATAATTAAAACCATTGCAACTACTATTCCAAATACTAATATATTAAATACATCTTCAGATACGTATTGTAAAAAGAAACTTTGAATATCCGCCCAAATGTCTTTGAAAAAATCTAAGACTGGACGAAAGAATTCTAATAGTTCATTAAAGATATTATTTGTTAACATTGAAACCACCTTTTCCTTGTATCTTATTATAATATAGTCTTGAAAAAGAAACAAGAATTTGTTAAAATACGTTTACATGGCGGAATTGGTGAAGTGGTTAACACACCGGATTGTGGCTCCGGCACGCGTGGGTTCAAACCCCACATTTCGCCCCATGAGTTTATTATCCCTGTATTTACGGGGTTTTTTTATGATATAAAGGGACTTTTGACTTAAAATTATTTTTTGATAGGCATAACTAATTCCTTTTTCAAAATTCTTTCCCCATTTTTCGCTCCAGTTCCTAAAGCAGATATTTCTGTATCTGTATTTGTTTCTAACCAGTTAAGATACTCTCTTAAGTAACGATTAAAGTAAAAATCTTTAAAGTTACCGCTTTCATGGTGAAAATCTAATCCCAAATGTTGAAAGAAATTTAAATATAAACTGGATGGTGTATTTATACGGACATTATTTTTTAATTTTTCAATATCTAATTGAAACACTCTTCTTTCCATTTTGGTAACGGTGGTTTGCTCTGATTGATCAAATATAGTGTTATCTGGGTAGTTTTTATCAAACATCCCCAATTCTAAAAATCTAGATTCATAATTGCTAAATCCTTTTGCTTTATATACTAATCTTTCCAGTTCTAATATTTGTAATATATTTAAATCGCTAATTTTTATATTTCTAAATTGATTGCCAAATAATTGTTTTAAGTATATTTCTGGGCACTGACAAATTAATTTTTTTACACGATTTAGATTGATATGATAAGGTAGGCATTCTACATCTTTATTACAAGGATAACTTCCATACATAGATGCTAAATTGATTTGTGTCCATGTAATTTCATCACTTTTTCCGTAATTGCCTGTATAAATAAACTCTCCTGAATTAGTAATATTACTTATTCTTATTGGAAAGGGCCGAATTACCATAATTGTTTGAAGTAATCGCTCTGCAGATATTCCTGCATCTGCAAGTAGTTGAGATGTAGAAATATTTCTACTTGTTACATAAGGATAATTTCCACTGTGATTTAAATCTAAATCTGTCCCTTGTGAGCCTTCTAGAAGAATATATTCATAAGGATTATCTAAATGTTTATATAATCTTTCTAACCATTCAGAGTTGGAACAAACAATTGCATTTTTAAATGTTTTAAAAAATTCTAGTTTTGAATCTCTTATTACTTTTTCTTGCGTAACTGCCCCACAGCCTTTAAAGGTTGAACCGCTTTTTATATGTTCTTTTTCATATTGTTTGTGTCTTTCCTCTACTAATGGAACCATTTCATGAACATAAATTTTTCTGAATCCTAAGTATTTACGGGCGCTTTCATATTCACCTTTAAATACCTCCATATCTATTGCTGATCCAGGGCCAATAAATAATTCCGTGTCAGGGTTGACGGAAGCAACAGGAATATTTCTAAAAATGGTAGAATTACCTAATTCATCCACAAAGGTATGACCTGCATTTGGCATACAATTTGTTACGGATGCACCTAGTTTTATAGATTTATCTGTTGCAATTTCGCCAATTACTTTAGCTTTTCCACAGCTTCCTGTTGCTCCATCTATTACTGATATTACATTTTTTATCATACATGAATCCCCCTAAGATATATTATTATAAATCGTTAATAACTCCATTTATTAAATTCGATTTCATTGTTTTTATGGAAACCAACTCCTGAAGTTTATTTTATCATACATTTGATATAAAAGATAGATAAAAAAGAAAAGAAACGTTGATTACGGTTACAGTTTTGTGACTAGCACAGGAAATGAGTGAAAATTTAGTGAATTTTCACT
>CAYQKO010000126.1:0-2569 GCA_964418205.1 uncultured Muribaculaceae bacterium | reverse complement strand
CGGGAACCTCGCCTGTAGGTCGTGCCGCATATCGTCCTGTTTTTTCTCATCGCGGGAAAAGATACGGATTTCTCCAATATCTGTAGTTAAAAAATGCTTTAGGACTGTGTTCCCGAACGAGCCAGTTCCTCCGGTAATCATTAATGTTGCTCCACTAAATGCTAGCATTGTTATATCCTCCGATTCTATTATAAAATCATTTTATTCCTCTTAAAAGGAAAGCATCTAACATTAGTTTCACATTTGGCCGCATATCTTTGATCAGATATGGGTTCAAAGTGATTGTCAAAATTTGCGTAATCAACGATGCAAAAGCAGCCCCCGATGCTCCCCAAACAGGAATAAAAACAAAATTCAATATCACATTGACAATCGCAGCACCACCACAAATATACTTCAAATACTTCTGATTGTTTGTCGTTACAACCCATGCATTACGAGCTACCCCTAAATATGAAAAAATAGTATACCAGCAAATAATCTTTAACGGCGCCACCGCTCCCTGATACGCTTCACCGTATAATATTTGAACAATCCACTTCCCAAATATAACAAAAATAATTGCTACAAAAGCCGAAACATAAATTACGACTGCATAAAGTTGACGATTTTTTCTCTGAAACAACTCCATATTCGCTCTCCCGTATCGAATAATTGTTGGGGACAGAGAATCTATAATCGCCGCCAAAACAAAAACCCACATATTATTAATCGCAGATGCTAACGCATAATATCCAACTGATGTCTCGTCCAGCATTTGCTTCAGCATAAGTTTATCTGTTTGCCCATAAATAGCGACCATCATTCCAGCAAAAATATAATTATAGCTTCTACTCAAAAGCGTTTTAGCTTTCCGTATTGAAATCGAGAGCTTTGGCCCCTCATATCTGCGATAGGATACAAATAGTACAACTGCAATGCACATATAGTCTACCGAAGATGCGAAGGCAAACCAAATAACGTCCTTTTGCATAATCAAAAGTAAAATTCTATATATTGAGGTCACAATATAAGCAGTCAACGTAGCAATTGAAGTAATTTTCGATTGATATCTGGATTGAAACCAATAATTGATAGTATCTGCCACTTGAAACAATAAAGCGATGCTACTTAGCGCCGTCACTGTAACTGTGATAGGATCATCATGATCTAATACACTTACAATTCCAACAATCATAATCGCCGACAACAGGCTTGATACTCCCCTAAGAAACAATGTAGTGCCAATCGCTTCTCCTTGCTCTTCAGGATGATCAATAAAATCTTTTATAATAACAGAATTTATACCCAAAGTGCAAAAAGACGTGAAAAAAGCAACATATGCCGCAGCATAGTTAATAATTCCATAGTTCCCCGGTCCAAGATAGCGCGCCGTCAAAATGCTCACAAAAAAAGACACTATCATTTGCGCGATTCGTCCGCCAATAATCCAGCCTGCATTCTTAATTTCTTTATTTTTCAAGAATTTTTGTTTTATTATATCCACGACTGTTTTCATGCTTGACTCCTATGAAACGCGTAGCTCTCATGTATGCAAAGTTCTCTTAAGTTGCTTTATTCTACGAGCGGGAACTCCTCCCACCAAGTAATCATCTGCTATTTTTCTTACTACGCAAGCACATGAAGCGACAACGCTTCCTTCTCCATTAACCGTAAAATTCTTCCCAACCCAGCAGTCCTTTCCTATTTTGAACGGCTGATAGTAATATATCGGTCCTACAATTTTAGTGTTTTCACCTATTTCGCATCCGATCTGATTCAATAGTCTTCGTTTTTTCAAAGTATTTTGGTTTAACGCCTACTAAATATGGTTTACAAGATAAAGATTTAATCTTTTCCGGAAACCTTTTAAATGAAGTCTCCTCTTTATTGTCTCTAACATGAAATACTCCTTTCTTAATTTATTTTTACTATTTTACATAAATTTACCCTGATAAATCCGTTTTGCAACGCTACACGGTCCTTTTTCATACGGCGTTTTTTCTCCGTTTTCAATCGCCTCACACAGTCTCAAGAATCGCTTCGCTGCAATATTGGCATTCCATTGTATCAACATTGTCTGGTAAGCGTTATGCCCCATATCCACCCTTTTATCTTTATGGCCGAGTAAATATGTGACTTTGCCATACAAATCAGAAATATCACTATTTTTATAAATCAGTCCATTCCAACCATCCTGAATCAAAAATTGTGTCGATCCAATCGCACTGCTTGCTACCACTGCACAACCACTGTTCATAGATTCATTTAAAACTGCGCCCCATCCCTCGTGGAAATCACTTGTAAAAAGAAATATATCCGCTTTTTCCATATACTCCCGAACTCTTTCCGGAGACATTGCTCCCAGCATATGGATGTTGTCATCTATCTGCCTTTCCAAAATCATTTTTCGGAGTTTTCCCTCCATTTCACCATTACCAATGATATTGAGCTGAAATGGAATGCCATCTTTTTTAAGTTTTTCCCCTATCAAGATGGGAACTTCCGGATGTTTCCATCCTATCAGCCTGCCAACCCATAAGATGGAAGCCGGAGAGTTCTGTCGTTTCTTTGCGAATAACTCATCTAG
>CAYQKO010000125.1:0-2644 GCA_964418205.1 uncultured Muribaculaceae bacterium | reverse complement strand
GTTAAAAAAAGAGTATTAGCTTTCTGCTAATTACCCCTTAAAAAAATTTACGCCCATGTTTACTAAATAGATTCACATCAAAATTTGTCAATTTTTAATTATTTATGCTTTCATTATACACTTCTTTCAAAATTAATTTTAGAATTATTGTAGTATGGATACAAAAACCTTCATCAATTCCATTAATATCGCCAAATAAATCCTTTGATTGAACAGCACATCCACCTCCACAAACATAAATTGCTGGACATTTTAAGCATTTTTCTTTCTTTAAAGTTAGGTTATTTTTCCAAAATTTATATTCTTTAGTTTTTTTTATTTCATCAAATGATTTTACATTCTTAATATTCAAAATATGTTCTCTTTTCCTATTCCAAAGCCCATGACACACTTCTATATCTCCATTAGGCAATAATGCAATTTGATTACCACCAATTGCAGCACAATCTGCAAATTTAAATTTCCTATTATAAAATGCATCATATTTTCGCTTAATTCTATCTTCATCAAAACCCTCATCGTATAGTTTATCGTTTGATTTACATATAAATTTTGTTGCATCACGATAATATTGTTTAAAGTCTGGATCTTTCTCAGTAAAATGTAATAAGTTGTAACTTATACTTTTTACATTTAATTCTCGTAACCAATCAAAAAATTCTTGTTGATGCTCTAAAGTTTCTTTAGACAAAGTAATGGATAATCCAAAATTTACATTTCTACTCTGTAATATTCTTATTTTTTCGAAAACTTTATCATAAGAACCAATATCACTGTTTTTATATACACGATTTTGATCATTTACTTTTTTTGGACCATCTATAGAAACTCCAACAGAAATATTATTTTCTTTAATAAACTCAGCGATATCTGTATTAATTAATGTTCCATTGGTGACCATTGAGAATCTAATATTCATATTATTATAACTTACATAATTAACTGCAAGTTTTAACATATCAAAATTCATTAATGGCTCCCCACCATAAAATAATATTGTTCCTTCGTTGCCATTTAATTCCTGTGCAAATAAATCTATTGCTTTTAATAATATATCGCTAGTCATAGATATATCTTTTTTTTCTAATTTTCCAATAAAGCAATACTTGCACCCAAGATTACAAGAATTTGTTGGAATAATATACATAAGCGAAATTCTATTTTCCAATTCACTTTTAAAAATTTGCTTGTATGTACTTAATATTTGATCATCTATATTAAAATCCTCAATAAAGTAGCCTATTTTATTCAAGATATTTTGCTCTTCAGAGGTTAATTCTTTTTTTTCTATTTTTTCTAACATTTCTTTTCTCACAAAAACTGGTTTCATAACAAGATTATTGTACAATGCATAGACATCTTTATCAATTTTTAAAATTGATGCATATTTAGATTTTTTCATTTTTTACCTCCATAACATAAACCCACATATTTAAGGTTATTTTCTCAAAATGAAATTCCTGATTTTTTAACTCTTCTGAAACAGGAGTCATGTTTACAATATACTCTCTTTCCTTTTTATCAATGTTAAATTCACTACAAACTTCAAGACTATCTTTCAAATGAAATCGATTCATAAATTTTCTTTCATCCTTTTTATATTCTAAATTTAATTCTTTTCTTAATTCATAAAGGTATTTATTTCCCGGAACAATTTTAATAAAAATCCCATTCTTTTTTAATAATCTCTTAACTTCCGTTTCACAATAAGGAGACAAAAAATCCAATATAACATCAAATGATTGACTGGCAAACGGAACATTATTTATATCACTAACTAAAAAGTATTTCTCATTATCCATATAATCCGTAGCCATATTTATAGCAATCTTAGAGTAATCCATACCAATATAATTTGTATTTTCAAGTTTGCTTAATATTTTCATCGCGTGAGTCCCTTCCCCACATCCTAAGTCCAATATATTAATTTTTTGATTTTTAAATTCTTTATTAATAACATTTGCAATAGAATTATATATGTCATTATAAAAATCTTTTTGAATGAATCTTTTGCGATTTCTAAATAGATTTTCATTATATGTTTTACTTACCTTTAAATTAGAAGTTTTTATGAGACATACGGTTCCCTTCTTATTTAAATCAAAACTATGATGATTTAAGCAGGATAAAGTCTTCGAATTGAATTGTAAGGTACTATGGCATATCGGGCATCGAAATAAATATAGATATTTTCTTAGATAATTGTGACTAATCTCAAATTTACGAATCATGATATTTACCTCTTTCGAATTAGATTGTACCACATCTTCAATTCGTAATAAAATATAATTTTGTTATAAAGGAAATGTACACCCGAAAAATTATGTGGAACTTGACAACGGTAAAATAAATTATTAAAATAATGGCTCTTGTACAAAACTGGTGGGAAATAGAATCATTTCGTTTCCAAAAAACGAGTGTTTCCTATTAAATTGTAGGATCCTATCATAAACGAATGAATATTTCACTCAATTTACATCTTAAAGTATACATGTTATACTTTCAATGAGGTGTGTTGTTATATGAACAAAATACAAAAAATTGGAATTGGGCTTGTTGCCTTGCTTGTGCTGGCTTCTTTCGGTGGAATTGTAGTGGCATGCATGCAGGAAAAACAATTGGATGATAATGAAATAGAAACTCA
>CAYQKO010000124.1:0-2704 GCA_964418205.1 uncultured Muribaculaceae bacterium | reverse complement strand
AAAATAAAGGAGTGTTTGGAAGATGAATGCCTTAATAGCGAATGCGAGATTCCACTTTCACGAGCGGTTGTTTGAAACAAATACTTTGACATTGACTAAAACGGGTGTGGCGTCTAATGCAGATACCAGCAGCAGAGGTTCGAAAGCCATAGCGGGCAAAATTGTTGATATTTTAATGGATGATCATCATACAGTTAATACAGTTGATAAAATTTCCGGACAAACACTGGGAAAGCAGTTTGAATTATTGACAATGGAATTTTTGCAGGAAACATTTCCGCATTTACAAAATCTCCGCCCCGGTCAATGGTCGATATTACAGCTTGGTAATAATAACAGGCTCAAAACGAGTGATTTTGAGCAATATGAGCATTTGGCATATTTGAGTGCATTGACAGCAGAAAATGCGCAATTAGCGGCTGCGCTGGGGAACGATTATCTTGTCGCGCCGGATGTGGTTATTTATCGTAATCTTTACGAAGATAAAGAAATTAATGCGGAGCAGTACATAGTTGATGATGAAATCAGCAAAATGGCAGATATTAGGAAATCGAATGGGGGAAAGCCGCTGCTTCATGCCAGTGTGTCAGCAAAATATACAATGCGGAGTGACCGGGCGCAGAACAGCCGTACGGAAGCGTTGAACCTGATTCGTAATAGAAAAGGGCACTTGCCACATATTGTTGTGGTGACAGCGGAACCTATGCCCAACCGATTAGCTTCATTAGCACTTGGAACTGGGGATATTGATTGTGTATATCACTTTGCGCTTTATGAATTGATTCGTGCGGTAAAGGAAGTTGGTTCTGAAGATGCTGTTGAAACTTTGGAAACACTTGTACAGGGGAAACGGTTGAAAGATATTTCAGATTTACCGTTGGATTTGGCAGTTTGAGATAGCGGCATACGAAAATTATTGTTTAATCGGAGAAAGGAAATTTATGATGAACGGTGCGGAAATAATAACATATATTCAAAACAATATGAGTACGTTAATTACGCCAGTAACTACTATTGCGGGGGCTTTAATGACAGCCTTATTTCTGCGTAAAAGAACATCGACAGAAACTTTGACGCAGGAATTTGAGAAAATAAAAGCTGGTCATTTAAAAGAAGCTGCAGATGCTTTGTTGGAATCAGGAAAGATGACCTACACTGAATATTATAAAATGAACAATTTTCTGACAATAGCCAAAAGAGCGGATGAAATGTATAAAGATATGACAGATAAAGAAAATTCTGAGCCATATAATTTTGATTGGTTTATGAGATTCTATGAGGATACGGGAACTATAAGTGATGCCGACATACAAGAATTGTGGGCAAAAATTTTGGCCGGAGAAATATTACAACCAGGATCGTATTCTTTGCGTGCGTTGGAGACTTTGAAAAATTTATCTAAAGCAGAGGCGGTTTTATTTCAAAAAATATGCACACACAGCATTATTATAGATAATAAAGTGTTCTTACCTCATTATGATGATTACATGAAGTGTGCCGATATATCTTTTGATGAAATATTAAAATTAAGTGATTGCGGATTGATTAACGGCGATAGTTTTTTGGTTTTGCAAATTCCTCTAGGAGCGGATTTACAAATTATTTTAAATAATGAGCACTTTGTAATGACAGCACAAGCAACACAGGGAACCGAAAATAAAGTATTAGCTATAAAACAATTTCCATTTACGGTTATTGGTAGGGAATTAAGTCGTTTGATGGATATGTCAACTTCCGATGATGATGTGTTGCAATTTGGAAAGTGTTTAAAGAATGGAAATGAAAAGAAATTTATTTTTTCAATAAATCGCATTGTATATATCAAAAGGTCTGAAATTAGATTTGAAAGAGATAATCTGCTTGATGATTTAACATAAAGTGTGGAATATAGTGGATTGAATGAGAAAGGAAGTTTAACATATTCCAAATAGCCATTCTGCTAATAGCAGCAGAGATTGTGGCAACATTTTGGCAACAGAAAATCAGTAAACCAGAATAAGTGATGTAACTGAAGTAAAAAATGGCGTGTATTTGCATAAAACTTAAATAAATATAGTTAAGAACAACAAAGGACACGCTTTGTTTGAATAGTACGAAAGTGTATTATTTGTTTTATATGGCAGGTGGTTTATAAGGTTATTTGCTGTATATATAATATTGTTATTTTTACTTTTTTTGTTGCCACATATTATGGGGTTGTATTGAAAAGAGGAAAGTATAGTGGATACAGAAGAGATTTATCAAGCATTTGCTGGTTCTATTTCTGAAGATGCGGAAAATATAATGCCAAATGATAGTAATGCTGCATTGCAGTATAGTCAAACATATAATGTTCGTGTTCCTAAACCAGAGGATAAAGTAGTATTGGATGCAACTTCGGTTAGAAAAATTAAAGCAGAATGTGAAATAGCAAAAAGAGCACAGTTCCCATATGCGGAAGTGTTCTTAGGAATTGCATCTTTATTAATAGGTGCATTTTTAAGCGCAATTTTATCCAAAGTTACATATGAATTATAATATATACAGTACTATATATCAAGGATTTTTCAGGCATTTTTTCAATAATCCGAGGCAGTTTTTGAGCCTGCGAGCGGTCGTATTAGCGGAAAAACCGTTGTTTTTCAAGGAACTATTGGAGAACGCATAGCGCCCGTCTTCCGTCGTAGTACTAGGAAAGTTCCGACGTTTTCATTACCTCTTTTTT
>CAYQKO010000123.1:0-2714 GCA_964418205.1 uncultured Muribaculaceae bacterium | reverse complement strand
CCTCTTTTCTTATATGGTTATTGTATCAAATCATTCTGTTAAAGTCTATGATAAAAAAAGAGAAGCGATGTACAATGCTTCTCTTGAAATAAGATTCTTTCCATCATAAACCAATTTTTTCATTTTCAATAGAATTTATAAGATTTTTATAATAATACAAATTACTTCCCATAAAATATCCCTTATAACTAGCCTTAGACCTATTGTAAACTTCAAGATTCGAATCATGTAACTTCCTTAACTTCTTCTTAATTCGATTTCGATTTTTACTAGATGGTAACATGACAAGGCGATTTTCTTTTAAAAGAAAGCGATACCCAAGAAACACCACACCATTCTTCAAATTTATAATTTGTGTTTTCTTATTTAACTTTAATTTTAACTCTTTCTCTAAATAGTTCTGAATCTTTTTCAAACAAAACTTTAAATAATCTTGATCTGTAGAAAAAAGAATAAAATCATCCATATACCTTAAATAATACGATATACCTAATTCTTCTTTAATATAATGATCTAATCCATTCAAATACAACAGTGCTAATATTTGACTTGTCATATTCCCTATAGGCAATCCCTTATTCTCTAAATAGAAAGGAATTCGATTTAGCTCTTGAATTAAAGATGCATCCTTAATACGATTCTTTTCCCTTTCAACACACTCTGTAATGATTTTATTCACAGAAGTATCATTTGTACTGGAAATAATCTTTTCTATTAAATCATATAAATCATCATCGATTGGTAACTTCTTAATCATTTGCAATAAAATTTCATGATCAATACTATAAAAATACTTTGAAATATCACACTTTAACACATAAATGTCTTTCTTTTCCTTCTTTAACTTATTTACATAATACTTAAAATATCCTATAGCAGCCTTTGTCCCTTTTCCCTTTCTTGTCGCTACATTAGATGAGATTAAACTAGGATAAATAGTGGGTTGCAAAACATATTTACTAACCAAATGATTTACAACCTTATCACTCAATCCTTCACTCATAATCAAACGATATTTTGGCTCCCGAATCAAAAATAAATGATAAGCTCCATGAACATAACTACGGTTCTTCAATGTTTGTTCTATAGAAAATATATTACTAAAATAAAACATTTCAAACCGAAGCAACTTCTCTTTATGTTCCGTATTCTTTCTTAAAATACTATAAGCATCCCTTATATTTTCTAGAGTTACAACATCATCATACCTTATCACGTTCACTTCGTATCACCCCATAAATAATTTTGCGAATCTTCACTAAAAACCTACCAACTACATCGAATTGACGTTTACTAATATACTTCTTATCAAAACAAAACTGAATTTAATAATTATACATAGACAGTTTCACTAACATATCTTTTAAATACTTTTCCTTAATTCGAAAAGTGGACTGAATCTCATAAGCAAAAATATATTCCACCAAAGAAAACATACATTCCTCTAAACGATTCTTTAAAACAATTTCTCTTTTTGGAAAATTAACAATCAATTTTTCAACATATTGATTTAACTTCCTAACATCATTCAAAAGATTAAAATTCGAATTCATAATAACCAACCATTCTAATATCAGAAAAGTATAAATATAGGATATAGTCATTACGTATCTCTACCATGACCTCTATATTAAGTTTTAGGAAAAACCAAGGAATAATCTTGTCTCCAATCTAACGATTATAAGTTATCTTATTACTTCCTCTCATAAACAGCCTTAACCATTTATACACGGTACATTAGAATCTTTTCTAATCTTAGTAGGAGTCTGGGCCGCACGCCATTCGTATTGTTCACATTGTTGTTGTTGTTCAAGTTACCGTTTGAGTTTACGTTGCGGACGTTTGCATTGCTATTGAAGTTGTTCGGCGACAAAGCAAAAAGCCAACGAAACAGATTACACCCAAATAATTTTGCTTCTAATAGAAGCCACATTTCAAAAATCAAAAAAATATAGGATATAGTCATTACATATCTCTACCATGACCTCTATATTAAGTTTTAGGAAAAACCAAGGAATAATCTTGTCTCCAATCTAACGATTATAAGTTATCTTATTACTTCCTCTCATAAACAGCCTTAACCATTTATACACGGTACATTAGAATCTTTTCTAATCTTAGTAGGAGTCTGGGCCGCACGCCATCACTGTTATTCACGTTGTTGTTGTTGTTCACATTACCATTGTTGTTCACCTCGCGGACGTTTGCATTATTACCACTGAAATTATTCGGCGACAAAGCAAAAAGCCAACGAAACAGATTACACCCAAATATTTATTTTTTCAAAATTTCAAATACATTTGCTGCCCGCAAATCGAGGAGTCGATTTGCGGGATAGTCTCTTGCATTCATTCTTTTTACAGTCGGCTTTCAGCCAACCATATATGGATCATTCCACATCCCTGTTCCTTTCTTCAGCGATCCCGTCGACAGATTGAGGACGGGCCGCACGCCATCACTGAAATCCACGTCGCTGTAGTCGTTCACATAACCATAGCTGCTCACCTCGCGGACGAGTGCATTGCCAATGAAGCCGTTCGGCGACAAAGTCCAATACCAATACCCTGTGTATAAGTAATATACATAGTTTGTAGAACTATACCCTCCTGCTAAACTAGCTTCATCTGTTGTTATTAATCCGATTGGATAAGTTAAAGCCCCATTTCCTAAAGTGGTATCATTTACGGTAAATCGGTCATTTTGTTGAGTACACG
>CAYQKO010000122.1:0-2801 GCA_964418205.1 uncultured Muribaculaceae bacterium | reverse complement strand
TTTTTTTTTGTTATAATTGCTACAGAATAGAGAGGGATACAAATGAAAGATAAAATTATATTAACGGATCCTACAGGAAATCAAGTGGAATATGAAGTGATGTGTCACTTTAAAGTATCTGACAATAATCATCCAAATATAAAGAATGTACCAATTTTAGTTTTAGATACCAAAAAAGAAAATAATGGAAATAAGGTCTTAGGTTTTCTTTGGGAAAAAGATGGTATGTACCAAGCAATGAATGATGATGCGGCATGGGGAGAGACAAAAAGTGTTATTATTGATATCATAAAAAATAATATGGAAAATCTAACGCTAGAAGGGTTAAAAAAGGCAAGTGCTTCTGTAGCAATTGGAAACTTTAGAGAACTTGCTGTAAATGTAACTCAATTTAGTACGTTAGCAAATAATGCTGCCAATATTCAAAATACAAATCAAATCGTTGAAAATACTCCAGTAGCAAATGAAATGCCATCTACACAATCAGTAGGAGATGCTATTCCTCAAGCTAGTTCAGAAGCTCAATCAAGTGATAGTTCTGAACAACAACTATTTGTAACAGTTCCAGATGTGGGCACTCCAACTGCCAATATAGCGCCAGAGTTTACTACATTGGGGGTAAGTGAACCAACAGCTCCTGAGGCAACTTCTGAAGCTCCAGTTATTGCTGATATTCCAGTAGTCCCTCAAATTCCTGCTGTAGATAATCCTGTTTTAGTTCAACCAACTCCAAGTGATGTGGTAGAACCCTCAGTCATACCACAGTCAGAAGTTCAAAGTGTAATTCCAGAAATTCCAGCGATTGAACCAACAATTGAGATTCCAACAATAGCAAATGAAGTAATAAATCAACCATCCATTCCTGAGTCTCCAGCTGTTGAAATCGTTCGTTCAAGTGCACCAGCAGTAGATAATAAAATAGAAATTTTTGAAGAATATCTAAAAGAAAAAGAAGAATTAGACAAAAAATATCAACAAGATTTAGCTGCTTTGAATGATAAATATAAAAATAAAATCAGAAACATTTTCATAGAAGAAAGAAAGAATATAAACGAAATTCAAAATGCAGCTACTGAACATTTAAAAAATGCTCAAGCAGCGGAACAAATTGCTGTAATGGCACAAGAACAAGTTCAAAAAGCCCAACAAGAAATAAATAGTGTTCCCGAAGCACAGTTAGTAAACAACCAGATTTAAGAGAAATATTCTTAAGTCTTTTTTCATATATATTAGTATGAAAGAAAATATTTTATATGCATATCACTTAGAAATGGAAGAGATAGAAGAATATAAAGAATATTCTATTTTTCGGATGGACGAAAAAGCATATTATTTAACGAAACTAAAAAGAAATGAAGAAGAATTTAATGAACTATTAAAAGTAATGGATGAACTAACCAAAAAGAATGTACCTATATTTCATTTTATAAGGAATGTAGAAGGCACTTATATTACAATGATTGAGGGCACTCCATATGTATTAATTGAAGCAACAAGCAGTACTTTAGAATATGGTTTATTAGAAATACTAAATTTTCAAAAACAATTCACTTTAAACAATTCTCGTAGTACATTATATCGGAATGAATGGGCTAATTTATGGAGCGACAAAGTAGATTATTTAGAATATCAAATCCATGAATTGGGAAAAAGTTATCCAACAATCTTGAATAGTTTTAGCTATTACATAGGCCTAGCAGAAAATGCTATTTGTTATGTCAAAAATATTGAAAGAAATATACCAAAGCCTAAAAATCTTCCTATAGTGCTATCTCATAGACGTGTAATTTATCCGAATTTAAGATTGAATTTTGATAATCCATTAAACTTTATTTTTGATATAGAAGTAAGAGATATAGCCGAATATATCAAGAGCATGTTTTTTCAAGAAAAAGAAGGATCACTCATCGAATTAAAAGCATTTATTGAATTAAGGCATCCAGATATGTACAGTTTAAATATGTTATATGCAAGGCTTTTGTATCCTTCCTATTATTTTGATTTACATGAACAGATTATTGAAAAAGAAGGAGATGAGGAAAAACTAATTCATATGATTGACTACGCGAATGACTATGAAAAATTTTTAAAAGAAGCTTGGCTATTAATAAAAAACTATGTACCAATTGAACCAATACCATGGATTATAAAAACAGAGCTATAAATCAACGTTTATAACTCCTTGTAACTCAGGAATTTCTTCCTTAAGATATTCTTCAATATTGTCTTTTAAAGTAAAATCTTGATATCCACACATAGCACAGGCACCAGTAAGTCTAACATATAAATAATCATCTTCATATTTGATAAATTCTATATCTCCTCCGTCCATATTTAAAAAAGGACGAATATCATCTAATAACTCTTTGATTTTATTGATAATATCTTCAGAATTTTTAATCATTTTATCTTGTGAGTTGTCCATAATTATTTCCTTTCATACGTTATTATAAAATTTTTGACTTAACAAGTAAAGAAAAATTGTTTATAATGAATGCAGTGGTGAATTTAATGAATGAATTTAAAGAAGGAGATATTGTAACTGGTAAAGTTACAGGATTTGAAAATTATGGCATATTTGTAACTTTCGAAAATGAATATTCAGGTTTAATTCATATTTCAGAATTAAGTGAAAATTTTGTAAAAGATGTCCATGATTACGCGGAAATGGGCGAAACGATTCCATGCAGAGTATTAGAATGTAACAATGAAACGAAAAAACTAAAATGTTCCATTAAAAATACCGAATTTGGTCAGCAAAAAGATAGTTTAATTGATCACGGTTTCATGCCATTAAAAAA
>CAYQKO010000121.1:0-2820 GCA_964418205.1 uncultured Muribaculaceae bacterium | reverse complement strand
TTTATTTGGTGGAACATGGGTACAAATAAAAGATAAATTCTTACTTGCATGTGGAAGTACATATTCAAACGGTGCAACAGGTGGAGAGGCAACACATAGATTGACAGCCAAAGAACTTCCAACTCATAACCATTTGTATGGCTATTCTGTAAAAACGTATTATGGAAGTGGGTCAACTGGCGTATATGTAATTGAAAATGATCATGCTAGTGGAAATCAACCTGCAAATTATATATGGGAACAAGGTGGTGGAGGAGACCAACCTCATAACAATATGCCACCTTACATAGCCGTTTACATGTGGTATAGAACAGCTTAAATATTAAGCCATTATTATGGCAAAATCAATTAAATTAAAAGATGAAAATTATATAGATAGTACTGCTATCATGCACAACAGAAAATTATTAGCAGATATAATATATCCAGTTGGAAGTGTTTATATCTCTACAAATAGTACTAACCCTAGCACATATTATGGTGGAACGTGGGAGCAAATAACAGACAGGTTTTTGTTAGCGTGTGGTTATACTTATGCAAATGGGTCAACTGGTGGAGAAGCAACTCATACCTTGACAGTTAATGAAATACCCAGCCACTATCACACTTACACAGCAAAATATGGCTCGGATACCACATCAGTGAGTGCCCAAGCTTGGGAACTAAATTGTACAAACCACACAAACTATAAAACAAACTCTACAGGGGGTGGACAAGCCCATAACAATATGCCACCATATTTTGTTGTATTTATGTGGAAGCGTATATCTTAAATAAAAAATATAAAAAGAAAGGAATAAAATGGAAACCATAACAATAAGTCAAATAATCACAATAGCGGGCGTTTTAGCAACGTTTTTAACGAGCATGGGTATTTTATTCAATAAAGGTAAAAAGTGGCTAAAAAGTGCCTTAAAAGAAGATTTTGACAGCATTAGAGAAGACATTAGTGATTTAAAGAATGATATAAATGATATTGGTATATCAGATTGCAAAAATTTTCTAATTAACTGTTATGCCAAAATAGAAGCAGGACAGCAATTAGATGAAACAGAAAAAGAACGGTATGGTGAGTGCTATGACGCCTACACTAACAAGTATCACAAGAATTCTTATATACACGTAAAACATGAAAAATTAATGAAAGAAGGTAAATTGTAATGAAAAAAATTAATTTTAAAGATATTGGAATTAGAGCATTAAAAACGTTTATTCAGGGTTTTTTAGGAGCACTAGCAGTAACGTTACCAGCGAGCGACTTTAGCGATATGTCGGTTTTAAAATCGCTATTAATTGGAGCATTAGCAAGTGGTATTTCGGCAGTAATGAATCTAATAGCTAATTTAATAAAGAAAGAAGAGGATGATGAATAATGATAGCAAAAGATGTTGAAACAATCGTCGATGAAGAATATATTGATGTAATTGGAGATACTGAAGAAGTATATGAAGAGAAAGAAGAAGATATAGTATGAGTAAGGTAATGAGTAACACTGATTTTGTAAACATTGCTAAGAATATTGCTACAAATTATAAAACGTTGTATATAAAGGGCTGTTTTGGTAGTCCCATGAATTCAACTAATAAAAATAGATATTGCAATAATAATTCATATAATAAGCAATCGGTAAGAGCAACAAAAATTAGAAACGCCTCATCTGATACGTTTGGTTTTGATTGTGTATGCCTAATAAAGGGTATCTTATGGGGTTGGAGTGGTAATACTAATAAAACCTATGGTGGAGCAACATACAAAGCAAACGGTGTTCCAGATGTTGGAGCAGATGGCATAATGAATTATTGTACAGATGTATCTACCGATTTCTCTAAAATAGAGCTAGGAGAAATATTACACATGAGTGGACATGTCGGTATTTATATTGGTGATGGTCTAGCAGTAGAATGTACACCAGTATGGGACGATGGTGTTCAAATAACAGCAGTAGGAAATATTGGCAAGAAAAGTGGATATAGCACTAGGACTTGGACAAACCACGGCAGATCAAATTATATTGATTATACGGCACAAACCAGTGTAACATCTTCTACATCGTCTTTTTTTCCAGCAAGAGGCTATTTTAAGAGGGGAGACACCCATGAAAACATTGGCAAAATAGCAAAATTTATGCGAAAAACTTTCCCAGCATATACTAGCGAAAAAGCTCTTGGTAATTATTTTGGACAATATATTGAAAAATCAATTAAAGAATTTCAAAAAAGAGCCAAGGCAGATGGAAAATATAATTCAACTGTTGATGGTTGTATTGGTAAGATAACGCTAGAAAGTTTAAAGAAGTATGGTTTTAAAGAATGAATTAGAGGTAGTGGTTAATTTCACTGTCTCTTTTTTTATGCATATAATGCTAATGTATAGTAAATATGTATATAATAAATAGTGAATATATAGTAAATAACTTGACATAATAAAATATATATGATATTATTATAAGCAGAAAGCGAGATGATTATTGTGGCTAGTTTAACAAGTGCGATAAATATCAATGTAGATACTCAAGTTAAAGAAGAAGCAACTAAAATTTTAAAAGGTTTAGGATTAAACATGAGCACATTTATTAATATGGCTTTAGCTCAAGTAGTTAAAAGGAATGGTGTGCCTTTTGAAGTTGTGAATCCTACACCTAGTAAAGAAATGTTAGAAGCATTAGCAGAAGCAAATGAAATGATTAACAACCCTGAAAAATATCCAAGGTTTAATAACTGGAACGACTTGAAAGAGAGTTTGCTATCCGATGACTAAATATCAATATGAAGTAGTATATTCTGCAAAATTCAAGAAAAACTTGAAGAAAATTTTAAAACA
>CAYQKO010000120.1:0-2989 GCA_964418205.1 uncultured Muribaculaceae bacterium | reverse complement strand
AGAAATATTCGTCATCTGGATATCCATAAGCTTATCTTCTTAAAGTTTTAATTTTTTCATCATTTCCTTTTCAACAATCGAGTGTTTACTATTAAATTGTAGGATCCTATCATAAACTAATGAATATTTCACTCATCAATTTACATCTTAAAGTATACATGTTATACTTTCAATGAGGTGTGTTGTTATATGGATTATAATAAGATTGGCCCATTTTTAAGAAGTTTAAGATTAAGTAAAAATATGTCTCAATATGATTTGGCAGAGCGGATGCATGTAGATCATTCGAAGATAAATCGTCTTGAAAATAATAAACGTCGTCCAACTTTTGACGATTTGATATATTATAGTCAAATTTTTAATATTTCTTTAGATGAATTAACGGCTTGTGAAAGAAAAAATAAACAAAATGAAAAGAAAATACAAACTTCCTTTTTCATATATTTGCACAATCAAAATTCCAAATTAAAGAAAGCGAAATTTTTAATTATAGTACTCGCTGTATTTGCAATCATTGGCTTTGTATGCCTAATAACGTTATACTTTTTTCAAAATTATGATACGATGAAAATTTATACATTTTCTGGGGCATCTCCATCTTATGAGATAACTAATGGTTTGCTAGTTTTATCTAAAGAAAAGATTTATTTTCAAATAGGTAACATGAATCCTGAAGTAGAAAATATCAAAATTTTTACAGAAACTAACAAGGAAAAAAGATTGGTTTATGATGGAGAATATCGCACACTTACTTATACAAGATAATTATGGCTATGAAAGTTTTATTTCATATGATGATTTTATTCATGGTAATCAAAAAGTTTTTGTTGAAATTAGTAGTGAAGAGATTTCCTTAAATTTTATTGAAGAAGTTTCAAACAATAATTTTGTATATATAGAAAAAAAAGAAATTGGAAAAGAACAAGAAATCAAACAATTTACAACACCTGTAAAAATTAAAGAAACTTTTCAATGCGATGAAAATGGCAATTGTGTTTTGAAAACTGATAATTTTCTTTTGACGTATAATTCTGGTTTGTTTTTTGCAAATAATGAAGAAGAAAATTATACTTATAATTTGAATATGAACGTTTTTTCTTATTTTAATGTAAAAACTTTAATGAATTTTGAAGTCGTTGACAATCATTTTAATTGTATAGAAGGAAACTGTGAAAATGCTGGAATAATATATAAAGAATTTTATAATAATTATGTAGAAAAATATTTAAAATCAGTATAGTGCCAAATTGGCACTACATTTTTGTTTGATTTTATGATATGTTTGGATTGATGAAAGAGAGAAAGAAGGATAGTCTGAAAACACTTTTAGTTTTCATTACTATGTGTGCCTTGAACGAAGTGAAAGGAATGTGAGGTTTATATGAAAAGAAAAATTTTATTTGGCTTATTATTGTGTATATTTTTAGTGCCATATGCATCTGCAAAAGAAAAATATTTTACGAATGAAAATGGAGTTAGTTTGTCTGAAAAAGAGTATAATTTTTTTAGCGAATTATACTGGGAAGGATATCAAAAATCTTTGACACAAGAAGAATATTTACAAATCAGAAATATGGATTTATTTGATCAAGAAATAGAAAAGAAAAGCTATACAAATTATCCTATAACTCGTGGTAGTTCGGTGACAAGTAATTTAAGAACACTTTCAATCACAAAAGTTTGTAATAGTTCCTGTTTTAATACACTTGTTGTAACATGGATTGGAAGTCCTTTTGTAAAAAGTTATGATGTAATAGGAGTAAGATTAAATGGTCCTAGTCTTTTAACAATTGATAATTTAAGAATATATGGAGATAATTATACTCAATCCTATAGTAACTCTAAAAAATTTGATAATGGTTTTGGATTTTCATTTCAATTACCTGATACAACCAATATTCAAGTTTCTGTATCATTTACAACAACACAAAGTGGAACAATATATGGAAGCTACCAGCATGCTATGAGTAATACAAGTTTAGCAGTTAGTAATCAATATACGATTGGAGTTGGGGGATATGGGAACGTCTTTCAATTTGTAGGAACTGCTAGAAATGTTTATGATAATGCTCCTGGTGTTGACATAAGTCTTTAAGGAGTTTTATATAAAATGTGTTTGATAATATCTAATTCGTGATTTAGATATTGCATTGTTAGAAAGGAAAGGCGATTTTGAAAATAAATTAAAACAAGCTTAATTATTTTTAGAAAAGAGGAGGATTTTAAATGAAAAAATTAAAATATTGGTTAATAGGCTTATTACTAATTATTTGTAGTTTGGGAGTAATTCCAATATCATCAGCTGCAACTATGCCAGCTTATGGAAATTATAAATTAAGCTGGAATATAGAAAGTGTATATTATTATATAGATCAGTCGGCTCCTGGATATTCAGGAACAATAGCTGCAGCAGCTAACAATTGGGTCTATACGGGTTTAGGATACAATAAATTGTATCCTAATACTAGAACTTATGATATAACAAATAGTGCAGTCGATTTTTATGCGGCATTTTATGGGAATTATACCTTTACCGCTATGACAGAACTTTACAAAAGAGTAAATGGCAATGCGGTTAATGTCGAATGGGTAGAAGTGCCAAGCAGGACTGCTACTGGTGTTCCAGCAGAAGATTATTTGTTCGCTGAAATTCATATAAACAATGATATTTTTGATGGGTATACTGACTTTAATAAACGACAGGGTATCGTTGCTCATGAGTTTGGTCATGCTTGGGGACTAGGTCATAATCCAGAAAATCCAAATAGTATTATGTATAATTGGGATGAAAGAAATGTGTATACAATTCAACAAGTAGATCAAGATGCGTTTAACGCTTTATATCCATAGAAAGGTGTGATTATTATATGAATAAAATACAAAAAATTGGAATTGGGCTTGTGGCGTTGCTTGGAATGGCTTCTTTCGGTGGAGTTGTAGTGGCATGCATGCAGGAAAAACAATTGGATGATAATGAAATAGAAACTCA
>CAYQKO010000119.1:0-3069 GCA_964418205.1 uncultured Muribaculaceae bacterium | reverse complement strand
TTCTTTCTTCATCTTTTGCCTACCTTCATTCCAATAAATCTGGCTCCCATATCAAAAGGAAACCGTATCAATACTTTAATATTAAACTCTTTTATGGCTCTTTTCAAGACATATTTTGCTAAACCATCACCAGACTTTGTCGTTCCATACTAATCCAAATAGGCATTTTCTTTAAAAAATTGACCTGTCAATTTATATCTTTCATATAATTGCTTTAATGTAAAATTATGAGAGTGAAAAACAATACTATCCGATTCATAACTTATTTTATACCCATTCATGATTAGTTTATATGCAATATACATATCTTCACTAATTGGAAGTTTTTTGCCATCATATCCATTTAATTTCTTAAAAACACTTGTTTTCATTGCGCTAGAAGCATCACTAAAAAAGAAAGTATTTAAGCCTAAATGATTTATATCTTTTTTACTAACTATTCTTGAAACGTCAGGATAATTCTTTTCTCTAGTATATTTTTCTAAATTGTTAAATTTAGAAATTTGTCTTGAAAAGGCTGCAGCACATTTTCCAGCTACGATATTTTTCATTAAATGATATAACCAGTATTCATCTTCAATGAAGACATCCTGAGTGATAAATACCAGGATATCCGCTTTGCTTTTCATGGCTTGTTTCTCTCTGGTTAAACTATGAGAAAATTCTTCCTTCTTAATCCGTTGATATTTTATTTTGTTTTCTTTCAAAATACCTTCTGTTTCATCTTGGCTTTCTGTTAACAAATAAAATATATTCATAATGTTGACTTTTTTTTGCTTTTTTAAGGATTGATTTAAATTTATTATATAATCTTGTGCATTATATAAAGGGCATATAATATCAATCGTCATTTTCTCACCTCAAATCTTTTTTATTGCAAAATCACTTTATTTCACTACTAACATTCTATCATTAAAATGAATGAAAGTAAATTTTCATTAGACATAAATCTGTCAAATTCATGGTACAATCACAATTCTTCCATCAAAAAATCATCATTTTTCCTTATTTTATAAGAGTTTATGATGATTTTACTTTCAGAAATGACGCACAAAAATTTATCTATTTTGCACCGTTTCTTTTTATTACTGCAATAAATGTAGCAAAAATAATTTTAATATCTAATCGAATTCCACAGTGATCTACATAATATAATTCTAATTTCATTCTTTCTTCATAAGAAATATTACTTCTACCATTACTTGCCCAATACCCCGTAAGTCCTGGTCTTAAACTCAAGAATTTATCTTTATTTTTCCCATAGTTTTCTACTTCATCAGGTACAACTGGTCTTGGTCCAATCAAGGACATATCACCAAGAAAAATATTTATAAACTGTGGAAATTCATCTAAAGATGCTTTCCTCAAAAGATTACCAATTTTTGTAATTCTAGAATCATTATCTATTTTTCTATCTTTTAAATATTCTTTTCTTTTTTCTGGATTATTCTTTAACCAATCCTGTAAAATAGCTTCTGCATTCACTACCATAGTACGATACTTAAAGATTTGAATTATTTTACCGTTTTTCCCTAAACGCTTTTGACGATAAAAAATACTATGAAAATCCCCTGTACACATATAACAAATTTTAACAAGTAAAGTTAATGGTATCAAACAAATGATACCTACCAAACTACAAAGAATATCAAAAATCCTTTTTATACCAAAATACATATATCTTTTTATTAAATAAAAACTAGTTACATCTTCCATCACAAAATCTTTGCTTTCCATTAAAAATCACCTATACATTTTTTGCATTTCCATTGTAGCATATTCTAAAAATGAATTCTAGTCCTTATAAAATAATTTACACTTGACAAAATTTGACATTTATAGAATGTGTTTTCGTATTATATATTCATAAAGTCTTTTGTTTGATGTTTCTACATCATCTACATTTACTTTAAAGGCAAAGGGTACATCATCCATTAAATGATGAGTTTTTACAAAAGATATATCTCCTGAAATTTCTTTCATATAATGAGATCTATGTTGTTCTTTATATCCATCCTCTGGCATGACATTATCATTGTCATCCGTAAAAATCAATCGATTAAAAATAAGCTCTGGAGTATCAATGACACAAATCGCGGTACAACCAGTTTTTAAAATTTTTGTAATATAGCATGGAAACGGCTACAACCATATTTTCTTCTTTTTTTAAGACATCACAAACCATATCTGTCATTGTCTTCGTTCTTTCATAATACCAAGGATTTTCTTTTTGAAAGTTATTAACTGTCCCATATTACTTTTTTATCTCATCTACTAAATCATAAAAAGAATAACCAATTTTCCCCGCTAATTTTTCTCCTAAAGTAGAAGTACCCACACAAGGTACTCCAAATAATACAATCTTCATCATAATCGTTCCACTAGCTTTAAAGCTTCTTCCATCGTCTTATCCATATCATAATACTTATAGGATGCTAAACGCCCTCCAAAGAAAACATTCTTTTCTTTCCTAGCTAACTTTCTATACTGTTCATACAACTCATTATTTCTTTCATTAGACCTGTTCGATAACCATTAAATTTTTGTGAAAATATGATATTATTATCTTTTTAATATCTTCCAAAATCCTTGTTTTCTTGTTCCAACTCTTTCAATATATCCTAAGTCTTTTAGTTTTTTCATATTACGTTCTATCGTTCTCAATTCAACATTTTGTATTTGGGCAATTTCTCTTTGGGTTAAATACTTATTTTTTTCTAACAAGAAAAGAATTTTTTGTAAACTTTCATTTATATCTTTACCGACATCTTTACCGACATCTTTACCGACATCTTTACCGACATCTTTACCGACATTTTTACCGACATTTTCTACTGCACGAGCTACCAATTCCAGTTCATCATAAGACTCTTCTCTACTCAATGGAATCGTTACTCTAAACATTTTTTTATCTTCAAAAATCGGAGGTTTTCCAGAATAAAGATATGAATTTTTTGTGATTTTTATCATACCACTTCCTAAATCATCAGCACATCCTATTTCTCTAAAAAATTCGATTTAAAGTGGCAAGTTGAGGCTGTTACTAATATTATAAAAAATTGTGTAGAA
>CAYQKO010000118.1:0-3074 GCA_964418205.1 uncultured Muribaculaceae bacterium | reverse complement strand
ATTTGGTTTACTTAAAGCATAAGCATTACATCCCCAAAGATGAAACTCAAACCCATTCATCTGAACCTCATGAATAAGACCCATTACATTCTTTATATAAGAATAATCTTCCTTTTTTTCTTTAGAATTACGTACCATAACTTTACCCAAGCCTTTACAAAAAGGCTCAAAAATGCTTCTTATAAAATTTTCCCTTATCTGGACATCTTATCGTGCTAATAAGCCTTTTTTCCAAGAAAGGAAATATTCTCAAGAAAACTTGCTGATAATATAGAACTAAATCCATTTTCCGTATCCTTGGTCTTTCAAAAATAACTTTATCCGGATTACTAATATCCACATTCTCAATAATATTTTCATGTCTATTATTCTTAACAGCACGTGCAATTTCCGTCATAGTTTTACCAGTACGTACACTTGTCGTAAAATCATTTATATTACGAAAATTTATAAAAGAATCCATTTCCTTTATTAACAACCAATTTTTCTCTTTAAACCAAACCAACGTTCAACTACCCTTTAATCTATGCCCATACAAATGAAATTTAAGTTCTTTCTTAAAATCAACAGAATCCCCAATAGGTTGCCAATAACCTTCATCAAAAAGCATTACAGTTCCTCCACCATATTGTCCTTTTGGAATAATTCCTTCAAAATTACGATATTCAAGCGGATGATCCTCCACCATCACAGCTAATCTTTTCTCTTTTGGATGAAACGAAGGTCCCTTTGGTACAGCAAAACTTTTCAATACTCCATTCCATTCTAACCTCAAATCATAATGTTCTCTTCTGGCCAAATGATGTTGCACTACAAAACGAAGCTTTCTTTTACTCTTCGATACTTTTCCAACCGGTTCCTTAGTTTTATAAAAATCTTGTTTCTCATTGTATTTCTTCAAATCAGCCATTCTAGTCACCCATAGATTAATATACCAATATTTTAATTTAATATACGATGATGAACATTAGGTGTATCCATTGTAATAGGTAAAAAATTATAACCATGAATTAAACCATATTGAATGATACTTTCCACAGCATCTACACTAAAACTTTTAATATCATGTTGCAACACAACATAAGTACTATTATTTCCTAAACTACGAATTACATTTGAAATGACCTCATTTGTATCTGTAGTTTCACCAGCATCACCACTCGTAACATTCCAGTCAAAGTACCGAAACCCTTTCGCTTCTACTGCCTTAGTAAGTTGAGACATAATCCTAGTACCATTGTCATAACTGCGACTAACCGTATTAGAGCTTCCTCCTGGAAAACGAATAATCATCGAAGTATAACCCGTAATTCTCTTTACCTTTTCTTGAATCGCATACAAATCATTAAAATAAGTATCCACATTCGTATAAATATTATAATTATGCGTACTCGAATGAAGACCAATTGTATGACCTTCTTGATAAGCTCTTAAAATAACTGAATCATAGTTTTTAGTTAAATTCTGATCTGTTACAAAGAAAGTAGCTTTAATATCATATTTTTTCAAAACATCCAATAATTTTTCCGTATAAGGTCCTGGTCCATCATCAAAAGTTAAATAAATATTCTTACCAGTTGGCGCATTATACTCATTATTCCCGTAAACATAAACAAACCTACTAACACTACTCTCATTCTCATTTTGATCTTTTACTTTATAAATAATTTCATACTCACCCACTTTTGAAGTATCAACACTTCCTTCCATTTCAATTTGACTCGTCAAATCCGTATCACAACTATCCGTGGCACTTGCTCCAAGCTCTTCATAAGAAGAATTTAAAGCCAAGTATATTCTTTTATCCCCATTCAACTCAATCACAGGAGGTTCCGTTTTCATAACGCCATCTTTCACAACTTCCGTTTTATTTCCTGAGGAATCTTCCACAGAAAAATATATCTTTCCATCCACTACTTCCATTAAAATATTTGAAGACAAATCACCATCATAATTATCAGTTGCCATTACAGCATATGCAAAGGTTTTTCCATTAGGACAATAAGAAAACTCTTCCTCATCAGAAAAAGTTAAAACAGGTGCTTCCTTATCTACAACCTTAACAGTTTGTTCCTTTTCTATAAATTTATCTTCGTATTGATAAATATATTTAATATCATATTCTCCCAACTTACCTGTATTTACATTTCCCTCTTCCGAAACACTAACAGAATAACACTGAAACATGTTCCCATAGCAAACATTTCCACTCTGGAATTCAAAATCATGTTGATAATTAATTTCAACAACTTCATCAAAATCTTTAATCCGAAATCTATTAAAAAATAACGTAAAACTTACTAAAGGAATTACGATAACAAAAAATATAAATAACAAAACAAACAATAATTTTTTAATAGATTCATTCCTTTTCATATATACTACTCCATCATGAATAGTATACCACCAAAAAAGAAACTAATACAAGATTTGCAAGTAGGTATGTGATTTATAAAACAAAATGTCCTATTTTGACAAATAATTTTACTTAAAAAATTTTTTTTCCAAAAAAGGAAAACTCAAAAATATAAGAATATGTAAGCTGTCTACAAAGTAGCAATATTTTCTTCTTTTTGTTCTTCCAAATACTTAACATCAGCTTTACCAACAATCCAATCAATAGAATAATGAAACTTCATAGAAAGTTCCACAGCAAAAGCTGTTAATATTAGCCCTTTACCAGCCTTATATCTCCGAATATTAGATTCACTCGTATTTAATTCTTTTGCTAATCTTACATTCGTAAAGTTCTGATCTAAACAAATCGTTTTTATCCTTTCTCCAATTATTTTTAAATCTACATCGCTTCTTGAATTTGGATAACGTTTTATTCTCGTTAAATCAAATATATAATCAATCGATAAATTTAAATAATCAGACATTTTAATCAAATGTTTCATGGGAATCAGCCAATCATTTTTTTCATAATGAGAAATAGAAGATTTTGATACATGAAATACTTCTCCAAGCTCCTCTTGAGTTACATCATAAGTCTCGCGTATAAATTTAAGTCTTTCTCCAATAGCAATCAAGCCCATCACCTGCGAATGATTGTCTCATGTCAATTTTGATTT
>CAYQKO010000117.1:1291-3082 GCA_964418205.1 uncultured Muribaculaceae bacterium | reverse complement strand
TTCTAATATGGCATTCTCATATTCCCATTTTTCATCATTTTCATCATTTTTTTCATTTCTTCAAATTGTTTCAATAGTCGATTTACTTCTTCGACACTTCTACCAGAACCTTTGGCAATCCTCTGTTTACGAGTTGCTTTTAAAATTTCGGGATGACGTCTTTCATAAGGAGTCATAGACAAAATAATAGCTTCGACATGAGCCATTTGTTTCGGATCTACTTGAATATCATTTAAACCCATTTTACGAGCTTGAGGCAACATTTTTAAGATGTTTTCTAGAGGTCCTAATTTCTTGATTTGTTTTAAATTCATTAGAAAGTCTTCTAAATCATATTTTCCACTCATCATTCTTTGCGTTTGATCTTTTGCTTCTTGTTCACTCATAATGTTTTCTACTTTTTCAGCGATTCCCATAATATCTCCCATATCCAAGATACGCTCTGCCATACGAATTGGATAGAATGGAGAAAGGCCATCTAATTTTTCTGAATCACCGACAAATTTAATTGGAATGTTTGTTAACTGTCTTACGGATAAAGCTACACCACCTTTGGTATTGCCATCTAGTTTTGTTAGGATACATCCAGTTAAATTTAGAGCACTATGAAAGCCTTGTATTACGTTGATAGCATCTTGTCCCATCATAGCGTCAATGACTAAAAGAATTTCATGAGGATGAACGGATGCTTCTATATTTTTTAATTCTTCCATTAAATTTTCATCTATATGTAGGCGTCCAGCTGTATCTATGATGACATAGTCAAGTTTATTTTCTTTCGCATAAACAAGAGCATCCGCTACTATATCTACGGGATTTTGTTTTCCCTCTTCAAAAACTGGAATATTTAAACTTTTTCCTAATTCTTTTAATTGATCAATGGCAGCAGGTCGGTAGACATCACAGGCTACCAACAAAGGGTGTTTACTTTCTTTCTTCCTTAAATAGTTTGCTAATTTTCCAGCCGCTGTAGTTTTACCAGAACCCTGTAACCCAACCAACATTAAAATAGTAGGATTTTGTTTTGTTTCCAGTGGAGATATATCACCACCTAGTAACTCAATCAATTCATCTTTGACGATTTTAATAAATAATTCATCTGGTTTTAAGCTTTTCCCTACTTCCATACCTAATGCTTTTTCTTTTACGTTTGCTACAAATTCTTTTACAACTTGATAGTTGACATCTGCTTCTAATAAAGCCATTCTTATTTCTCTCATAGCATCATTGATATTTTCTTCGGTGATTGTCCCCATACCCCGAATATTTTTTATAGCATTAGATAATCTATCTCCTAAATATTCAAACATGTTTTAAACCTCTTTTCTAACAATCATTATACACGAAAAAAAAGAGAAAATCATCTCTTAATTTATCTTACGAAATTTATCATATCTTTTCGTTACAAAGCAACAAACAAACACGATGAAAAGCAAAAACAAAATAACTTTAAACGGTATTCCATTTCCAGTTTTTGGATTTTCCACTACATTACAACTAGATTCAAACTCATCCTTTTCTACAACATTCCCATTCTTATCAAAATAAGTATCCTCCAAAATTTCACAAGTATGACTCTCACAAGACTTTGCATAGGTAAGATAATCCACTACCGAACCATTACTATCATAATAGGTTTCCCCAATCTTTTCACAGAAATAAACATCACCACATTCATCCTCATAAGTAGCTTTATCTACAACCGTACCACTTTTTCCATACATTGTACCATCACTTAACACTTTGCAAGTATGACTCTCACAAGACTTTGTAAAGCCAAGATAATCTACT
>CAYQKO010000117.1:0-1191 GCA_964418205.1 uncultured Muribaculaceae bacterium | reverse complement strand
TATCTGAATAAGTACCATCCGAATAGGTTTGACAACTTGCTTTTACACACTGTTTATTATAAGTAAGTTCATCCGTACTATTTCCATTTTCATCATAATAATAAAGTCTAGTAATCGATTCACTTCCAGAAACAGAACGATCATAAAATTTGCAAGTTCCAAAAGAACTCGTCGTTGCAGAAATCATAGATACCGAAGGCGTGTAAATAGCATATTCCTCCTCTTCTTGATATATATACAAAGTACCTAGCTCATATCTGCCTGAAATAGGAATCAAATAAGAACGTATGTCCAACGTAACCTCAGAAGACTTGCTCGATACCCACTCAACTTCCCAATCCGTATAAAAGGAATCAAAACCATAAACAGCCCTCGTCACCCCATCACCAAAAAAATATATATTAACCTCATTATAGTTATAGTTAGTAGATTCAGATATTTCAAAAACAATAGGACATGCCCATACGTTTTCATTAGAAGTTACTTCGTCCTCATCCTCCTCATTTTCATACTTAGGAATATCATACACAAGTTCACATGTTATCAAGCTTGTTACCCCCGGAGAATTATCCGCATTGACAGGCAACAGAAACAAAAAACTTAAAACAAGGAAAAAACAAAACTTTCTTTTCATATCACAACCTCAAACTTTCTTTCGTTCTTTCAAAAACAGAACCCCCCGTTGGTAACATTGAACATCTCTAAAGATAGAACGCAAGATCACCTTTCATATTCTTCTTTCAGCCAATCATATATGGATCATTCCAAACACCAGTTCCAGATTTCAAAGAACCGGAAAATAGACTGAGGACGGGCCGCACGCCGTCACTGCAATTCAAGTAGAAGTTGTCGTCCACATAACCATGGTGGTTCACTTCGAGGACGTAAGCATAACTTGTATAAAGAAATACTCCTTCCACTAAAAGAATGCAACATACCGTAAATACTGGAATTCCTACTTGTTTTTTCTGCTTTTTTGATACTTTTTTGGCTCCATATAAACACCATATCCTTCTATGAAGAATTTTATCGTAATCCCTTTTCTTCGTCAATTTACAATTGCTTGACATATCATATTCATTTGCAGATTTTCCTTATTTTTTTTGTTCATTTCTTTTGCTTATCTATTATTCTATAAAAAAAGATTGCTTGTAGTGTCACTATAAGTAATCTTTTTTAATATAGAAATGT
>CAYQKO010000116.1:0-3108 GCA_964418205.1 uncultured Muribaculaceae bacterium | reverse complement strand
TATAAAAAGAACAAATTAATAAAAATCGAGGATAGAATGTATGAATGCGACTTCTTTTCATTGATAATTCACATGTGTAACTGATATTCTAATACTAGAAATCAATTCCTATAGGGTTTTTGCAAAAATAAAATAGTCCACTATGGG
The DNA here is from genome assembly GCA_964418205.1 of uncultured Muribaculaceae bacterium. Classification (GTDB taxonomy): domain Bacteria; phylum Bacillota_I; class Bacilli_A; order RF39; family UBA660; genus Ventrenecus. The sequence continues at coordinate 2,961 of CAYQKO010000116.1, read as the reverse complement.
GTAATTAAAAGACTCCATTTTTTCAATGCTGTTTTCTAATTCATTTGAATTTAAAATTATTTTATTCGTTTCATTTTTCGCTCTCATCTGTTTCAAAAACTAGAAAATGATTTAAATTCATAGAGTGAGCAAGAGCGAACCTATCTTTAATAATAATTGTTTTTCCTTCCGACCATTTTTTAAATTTCTTCGATTCTTTTATTTCATTACATAGCTTTTCAACCCATTTTTCTTCCCTATGACGTTTTTCCATAAATCTCACACTCTTTCTAAATTTCAATATTCTTGGTATCCATTATTCTTAATTGGTTTTCATAACATAGATGTTACCACGAATGTTTATTAGTAATTCAATATTGGTAGCTGTTAAAGCTTCTTTGGGAATTTGTAATACCCATGTGTTTGATAATTCGGTAGGACTTTTATTGGTAACGGTTGTAGTTTTTGTTTCTTCTTCTACTGTGTAACGAACTTTGATGAAGTCAGGAACAAAACTACTGTTTCCTTTTCTGGCTAAATAGTAGTTGGAATAAGTATCCATTTCAAACATTCTTTCTAAGATAAGCAAGGCGTAACCAGAGTCTGCAACTAATTTATTTTTAATATCTTGACATATTTTATAAACGCAACTTTGATAAGTGTATTCATAGGAATTCCTAAGACTAGCTTTTTGTAATTGGATTTGAACCATTCCTAATCTCGTCTCGGATAATTCTAAAATTTTATTGAATTCAATCGTTCTTACTTCTTTTGTTTCAAACACCTTATCATAGTTTAGTTTGACTGTCTTGTAAACACTTGTGACACTTCCAATTTTAATATCAAGTTCATCTAATATTTTTAAGCTTATTTCTTGGTCTTTTAGTTCTTTGTCTATTTCATAGGTTAATACATATGTATTTTCTGAATTTGCTGGAATTTTCGTGTCGCGACTATACGGTAATCCCAAATCAGCAAAGTAATTGGAACGATCTAAGGTTGCTTTAATAGTTCGCCCGGCAACTTCTATTTGAAAATTATCGTAATCTAAGGTGGTTTCGGTTGTTTTCGTATTTTTTATTTTTACGGCAATAGCTAAGTAGCATTTCCCATTTTGAATGATATTGCCTCCTAAGTCCATATTTGATAATACGGAATCTTCTACGGTTACTGTTAAACCGTTGTGAGAGATTTTTTGAGTTTGATGATATTTTTTATTATATACACCAAAGTTTAAATAAAGTAAGGTCCCAAATACCACGACTATGATACTTACTAGGATTGTAAAAGTTATTTTGTTTTCTAAGATGTAATACTTAAATTCTCTTATAAGTCTTCTTATTTGTCGTTTGTATTTGTAGGAATCTTTTCCTATTACTAACTCAAATTCTTCGTTATCAAAATCATCAATTTCTAATTCTTTCGCGTCTTCTTCAAAGTTAAATTTTTTTATATCAAAGCCAATGCCACGCAAGGCCATATAAATTAAGAAGAAGAATTGAGGTATGTAAACCATGTATGCTATATCACGGTAACTTCTTACCATTTGAGCAGTTGCTTCTGCTGTTTCTATAGAATTTAACATATTATGACAAACAGAGATTAAAACGAATAATAAAATGTAATAAATCATTATGAATATATAGAATTTTGTGTCTTTTTTCTTTTGACGCATTAGAAAGAATATGGTTAATGATAGGAATAAGATAAAGAGTATAGCTATATACATAAAGTAATTAATGTAAGTACCGGCTATATTTGTCTCGCTTGTATAATAATTGGAATTTACGTAAGTTGAAAAAAAGTTAGCAATGGCACCAGTTTTTATAATGATATAAATTAAAGGGATGCATAGTATTAAATGTATTAATTTGAAATGTTTTATTAAAAATGCATAGGGTTTTCTTAATATCATTGCAACCACCTTTTCTTTCACTTTTATGATAACACAGGAATTTCTCTAGTACAAATAGAAATAGCTTTCATATCAAAAATTTCTCCAAAAAAACAATCTTGTTTATCACAAAATTGTTTGTTTCTTTTATTTTGAATTTACAAGTACTTGTCCTTCCGCTAAATAGATTACTCCATTTTTTCTGACTAAGTCTTGATTACTTATTTTGAATAAGTTCGCTACTAAATCTAGTGTATCCCCATCTTTCGTAATGTAATAGCTATAGCCACTTTTTGGGATTAAAATTTCTTGGTTTGGATAAATATAATCTTCCATAGATAAACCATTTAATCCTGCTAGTAATTCTGGATTTATATTGTAATTTCTTGCGATAGCATATAGAGAATCGCCTTTTTCTACTGTATAATAATTAAAATAATTTTGGTTATTTTTAGGGACAATCACACTCTGTTTTCTTTCAAACATTTTATCACTTCCTAATACTAGGATATGTTAAGAAATTATTTTGGTTCTAATAAATATGACATTATTATCATTGAAATTCCATTCAAAGTATGTCGTTATCTGTATTTTTCCATAGTCTTCTGTGAAGCAATATTATATATTATCATTATAAAATTTCCCATATTGCATTACGTTTTCCATTCGTTCTTTTTATGAATCCTTTTTTTTGCATTCCACTCATTATTGTTTTAACAGTTCTAACGGAATTTCCAATCAACTTAGCAATTTCTTCTTGTTTTACTGACTCATTGTTTTTAATAATATTTATGATGGCTTGTTCTTCTAGTGTGTAATTGCTATTACTTAAACTATTGTTGCTATCTTCATTCTTAAAATCAATATGAGTATATCGACTCTTAAGTTCATAATTCGTATCACTTAATAAATTGAAGAAAAATTTTTCTAAATAAGATGTATCTTCAAATATATTTTTGTCAAAATTTTTATAATTTGCTCTAACAAGTGCATTTCTAAAATACCAAGAATTTTCTGCAAATACATCATCATTTAGGGTTTGTGCAAAAATAAAATGAGCCACTTTAATAAAAACTATAGACAAAATA
>CAYQKO010000115.1:0-3124 GCA_964418205.1 uncultured Muribaculaceae bacterium | reverse complement strand
CTTAAATAGGAGGGAAAAATGTGAAAGTCACTATAGTAAAAGAAAAAGAAAAAAAGGATTATAGTCTATTTAATTCCATCTTATTGCTAGTATTAGGAATTATTTTAGCGTTTAATTCTTTTGGATTCATTAGTACAATATTTACAATTTTAGGTGTTATTGTTACGATATTTGGATTTGCCAAATTTGTACAATACTTCCAAATAAAAAATCAACTAAAAGTAGAACAGCCAAACATTCTATACATGGCTATTATAAGTATTACAGTAGGTTTATTAGTCATATTTTTATCAAACTTCTTAGCAAACACAATTCAAATAGTCACAGGTATATGGTTACTCTTTATTGGTATAAACAAAGTAAACAATGCTCTAATATGGAAAACAACAAACAATCAAAGATTTATTATCGAAATGATAAGTTCTATCATTCTTATTTTATTAGGAATATATACAATATTTGCTGAAAATGTTTTATTTATGATCATTGGTATTATCTTAATCATATATGCAATTATACAATTCATCACTTACTTTATAAAATAATATAAAAAAGCTATAAGCAATCAAATCTTATAGTTTTTTTACTCTCAAAACATTCATTTACAACAATAAGAAACATCTAAAGATCTTGATTCACTTTTCAGCTAGAATCCTGTGTTTCTTAGAACTAAACTTTTTTTCTATTATTTATTCTTCGTTTTCTTTTTCGTCGTTGTTTGTTTCGTAGTCTTTTTTGCCTGAGAAGAAGTTGTTTTCTTCGGTGTTTTCTTTTCTTTTATAGGAATCTCTTTTTCTACAACTTTGGTTTCAACATTTTCTTCTTTCACAGGCTCTTCTTCCTCGACAGGTTCTTCATGACCTCTTGCCAACAGAATAGTACCACCGACAATCAAAACAGCAACAACAAGTATACCAATTGTAATCCATGCTTCTTTACTGTCCGTAGTTTCATTCAATAAATCCGCTAAAGGATCTACAAAATCTTCATCTTCATAAGTTTCCTTAATCTCAGCTTTAATATCATCATCCCAAGAAGAAGTATATCCACCAAAACTTCTATCTCCAATTACAATATAAGGTACACCAGTTATATTTCCATCGCCCATAATATCGGCAGCCTTCTGCATTAATTCAGAATTATTCGCTGTAGAAACTTCATAATCAACAACTTCAAACATACTACCATATTCAGAGTCACTACTCAATTCCTCGAAAAATGCCACAGCACTTTTACAAACCGAACAAGTAGAACTTCGGAACAAATAAACCTTGACCTTTTCTTTTGCCTGTACCTGATTTGGCAAAACTAACATTGTCAAAACAGCAACCACTATAAATAATAAACGACACTTTTTCATTTTCTAAACACTCCTCAGTAAGTATTATAGCAAAAGTTAATTACGAATACTAGCATTTTCTTGGATACTTTCTCTAACATTGGTAGACATCATATAAAAAATACATACAATGAAAACGAAGGATAGAAAGCATACAAGAAAAGCTCTTATCTTTTCCTTCAATCACATCACTCTAAAACAGTATACAAAGCATATTTGAAATTTTGGTGAAAAAAGTGGAAAAGAAAAAAGAAGATTATTCTCCTTTTAACTTTTCATCATACTTACATCTTGATTTATCTAACTTACTTTGAGAGACATTAGATACGGTATACATTCCTGTTTCACTCATCAAAGTATACAACTCATTTTGCATAGCTAAAACATCATTTAAGCTATCCTTAAAAGTTGTATGAACATTTTTCGTTCCTGATTCAATCGTTCCATGTAAGAACAAATCCCCTAAAGCTTTTAAATCCCATAAGATTCCTTCTAACATTGTCTTATTATCCATAATTACTCTCCTTTCAACAAATCATAAAATTTTTGATATAAAGAATCCGTATTCTTTTCGATTTTCTTTAACAAATTTATTTCTTTTGTTTCAGATAAACATTCTTTATTCATACATAAATGTCTTTTAAAATACTCTAGATGTCCTAAAGCATCTTCTACATATAATAATTCTTTTTCACTCATTTTTATCACCCAATTTTAGTATGAACAAAAAAGCAAAAAAAATACCAGAATCATTTGGTTATTTCTGGTAGATTAAAACAAGCTCATCTGTTCATTCTGTGGAATTTCTTTTTTATAATCAGCAATAATCATATCCATATCCGTAAGTAAATGTGCTTCACTACACCGTTTCAAAAAAAGTTCCATCAAATGTCTATATTGCAAAGTGTTACATATATGCCTATTCCCATAAACAGCAATATAATCTTCCTTTAAGCCAGGGTATAATATATCTAAGGCATTATAATAATAATCTCTTTGATTCGTCTTCAATGTCATACCCATTCTAGTATAAATAAACTTAGCACCTGCATTTTTACTTTTACTAATCATATTCAAAACATTTTCTTCTGTATCCGTTAAAAATGGTAAAACAGGAGTCATCAATATCCCAACATATAAACCATTACGAGCAAGCTCCTCAACCACTTCAAACCTTCTAGAAGAACTAATCACATTAGGTTCTATCTTACGAGCCAAAGCATCATCAAAAGTAGTAATAGATATCTTAATAATGACACTATTACGTTGTTCAATTTCCTTTAACAAATCAATATCTCTTAAAATTAAATCGCTTTTCGTATCAATAGAAACACCAAAACCATATTTTGAAATCAATTTTAAAGCATTTCGCGTAAGCTCTAACTTTTCTTCCAAAGGATTATATGGATCAGACAAAGAGCCAAAAGACACAACTCCTTTTAATTTTTTGCTTTTTAACTCTTCTTCCAATATTTCCAAAGCATTTTCTTTAATCTTTACCTTATCAAAATTATCAATATGATATGCCTCACACCTTGAATCACAATAAATACAGCCCATCGGACAGCCTTTATACAAATTCATATGATAATCAATTCCAAACCATCGATTTCCTTGATCTGACTTAGTCATAATTGTGCGAGTCTTCAATGTATCCATGATATTCCCCCATCCCATTACTAAGCTTATTATACCTATTTTCCCTAAAAAATGCAAACTAATGTTTCACGAGATAGTGTAAACAATGTACGGGAAAAAGGAAAAATCAAAAAAAGTGATTAATAC
>CAYQKO010000114.1:0-3236 GCA_964418205.1 uncultured Muribaculaceae bacterium | reverse complement strand
ATCTTTACATTCTTTTAAGTTTTATCGTCGATTATTTCCCATACCATTGGAGTTACCAACCGTTGTTGTAACATTTGATATTGTGACACTTGTATATTCACTACCATTTACTTTTATCGTATAAGAATTTCCTTTTTTTAGATCTGGAGTTGCAATCACTAAAGAATTATAAGATTTACTTGATTCATAAGAAAGAATCTCATTCCCACTCGAATCTACAATTGTGACAACATCTCCCTTTTTATAGGTAGATTGAAACGTAATAAATAGATTATAAATACTAGAAGAAGAACTCACCCCTTGAGCCATACCACTCATTCCGGAAGCAACGAAAGTACCACCAGTTACGACACATTCCTTATCATAATCTAATGCAGCATTCCCACTATTGGTAGGTCCATCTACTGTAGTTTTTCCTCCATTGATATAAATCGAACCATTGGCATCTAATCCATCACCCGAGGAATCTACATAAATCGTTCCACCATTAATGGTCAAAATATTATTTGAATTCGATGAAAACTCATTTGCCCCTTTTCGATTCATTGAAGAAGAATCATTTCCTCCTGCAACATTAATACCATCATCCGAAGACAAAACTGAGATATTCCCTCCGTTTATGGTTATCTGCGAAGCTTCTAAGCCTTCATAGCTTTTGGTAATTGTAATTTCTCCTCCATCTATAATGAGCTCTTCATCGGCATGAATCCCATCATCACCAGATTGAATTGTAAGATTCCCCTTCGTAATTCCAACATAATTATTGGAATGAATCGCGTCATCCGAAGAATTTATTACAAAAACACCATCTTCTATAAGTAAATTATCGGAAGCTTTCAGTCCTTTCGCACTATCACTAGTCGTACTACTACTATTATTAGAAGGCCCCCAAAATCCCCAGTTATCTTCTGTACTAGTAATACCACTACCACCACCAGTAGTAATATTAAATGAACCATTTTCAATGAGTAGTTTTGTTTCTGCTTGAATACCATCAAAACCAGATTCTATTGTAAAAGTTCCATCTTGAATATAAACAAAGCCTTTTTCTGTATCGGTATCATTCGTTGATTTAATACCATCTCCTTGAGACTTAATGATAAAAGTTCCACTTTGAATATAGACAGAATCCTTTCCACGAATTCCATCATCAAGAGACGAAATTTCATAAGTACCACTAACAATTTTTAAATCATCTTTTGAAACAATAGCATCTTCATTATTCGAAGTAACAATCAAAGTCCCTTCTCCTTGCAACGTTAAATCATCATGACTAAAAATAGTCCCTATTTCATCCACTTCATACCCAACATAACTACTACCATCCGTTAAAGAATTTACACTTCCAGTCGTTGTTTCAATAATAACATCTTCCGCTTCTAAAACCAATATGGCTGGCCCACTAGAATTCGTGATATTCACATTATCCAAAACCAACTTAACATTACCACTCGTATTAATAGTGATTAAACCATCTGGAATCGTTCCAGTCAAATGATAAACACCAGATGCAGTAATCGTTAAACTTTTAGTTAATTCATAATCCACATTTTCATACTTGGACCAATCTATTTTTTCATCATCGTCATCCGTATTCATATTCATATCAATCGAACTTGTCGTATTTGTACTTCCCTTTAAAAACAATTGATCTTTAAAAAAGTAAAATACTAGAAGTCCCACTAAAACAACAACTACAACACCAATAATAATATAATATTTTTTCTTTTTCATAATCTCCTCTATATCTCAACTCCATCCATTGGATGACTTAAAATAACTTTCAAATTACCATTTTTCACTCTTATTTCATCAATGAATTCTTTTTCATTTATTTCTTCACTTAAAACAACACGATAACTTAAATCAAATAAACTTCCCATATTTGTTGTTTTCACTTGATCTAAAACTGCACTTTTCGTAAACTTTTCAAATATCTCATTAAACATACAAGTATAATCCAAATTTTCTGGAACAGTTACTTTTAATATTCTCTCTTCTTTATTCTTATCAAACAATTTTATTTTACTAAATAAGAAAATTGCTAAAGCTACAATTACAGTAATCACTATCGCAAACATGACATAACCCATACCAGTGGCAAGTCCAATTGTCATCGCAAAGAAAACACTTAAAATATCTTTCGAAGTTCCTGCAATAGTTCGGAACCTGATCAAACTAAAAGCACCAGCAATCGCTACACTCGTTCCAAGATTACCATTCACTAGAATCATCACTGTCTGTACTAAAACAGGTAACACCGACAAAGTAATCAAAAAATTCTTACTATATTTCGAAGTCTTCATATGTGTAAAAGCAATCACAAACCCTAAAACTAACGACACCCCTGAACAAATTAAAATATTAGTAAAATCTATACTACTACTTACTTCTGAAAACAAACTGCTTAACATTTACATTCCTCCAAATCTTTTAAATATATATTTCCATACTTAGAAAAAGAAGTAGGAAATATTTTTAATTCTGATAAATTACGAACAAGCCACAAAGGAAAAGCTCCTAACGTTTTAATTTCCATAATAAATGTTTCCTCTTTAAAATACTTTTTTCCAGCATCTCCTAATTCCAACTTTAAATCTTCCGTTCTACTTCTTAAATTACTATCAATGGTAATACGTAAATTTTCATCACTACATCCACGATAGCATTTCCTATCATAAGCTATAAAATAGGACGGAACCAAATCATAAAATTGAAACAAATAATCTAGTTCCTTCCTAATCTGTACATTTTCATTTTTCTTCGAATGATTCATAGAAAGATAAAAATCCTTTAAAGATAATCGAATTCTTCTTTTCCCAACAATTCCCTTATATTTTGTCTTGATTTCCAAAAACACATCATCATGAAGTTTTGGAACATTATAACTTCGAAGCCTTACCTTACTTTTATAAACAGGCTTTTCAAGAGAACGAATTACTAAATCATGATTTACCGTATCAAAATAAATATTACACACCGTAGAAGAAAAAAATTGATCCTTTTCAATATAATCATGGATTCTCTGAAACAATTGTTCCTTTTGCTCTCTTGTTAAAAGATACTTTTGTTCTACCCTCTCAAAAATATTTTCATACATAAAGTATCATTCCTCCCAGAAAACACTTTATGCTTTTTATTTGAATGTTTTATGGAATTATAATGAAAAAATTGTGAAAAAAGCCTAATATTTTTTCTATTTAAGCTATTTTCACCACAAATGGATCATTTGAAGT
>CAYQKO010000113.1:0-3247 GCA_964418205.1 uncultured Muribaculaceae bacterium | reverse complement strand
AAGTTGTAATACGAAAAGTTGTTCTCCAACCATCACTCGTGTGGGAGATGAATTAAATTCGGTAAGTCCTTTGAATAACTCTCAATTGGTTGAATTTAAATCTAAGGAAGACTGTTACTGTAATAGTTATTGGAAAAAATGTCAAAATACCTTGCGGTGTTCTTGGGTTTATGGACGTGTCATAAACATTAGTGATTTCAGTGTTAGTTATGGAGATTGGATTACGTTAACTCAACCCAGTGGAAAATCTGGAACCAATTTAGGCAATGGAATATATAGAAAAACGTTTGTGAGAATAGATGATCATACCATAGCTTATGCTGGTGGAAATAAATGGTCTAGTACAAGACGTGGAACGGATGTTGGGTTAATGATAATAAATGTAAGTGGAAACAATTTAACTGTGAAATCGAATGTTTCCTTGGAAGCCTATTGGTCGGATTATGGTGGAGGTATAGCTGGTTTAGAATATGTAAGGGGAAGTGACCATGTTACACTTTGGTATGATGCGGGTTCCAAAACAAAATACCAAACTTGTCGTAAGGTCTATTATTTGAATACTGGAAATATTACTAGTCAATGTAATAACAAAAATACCCATTACTATGTTTTATATACAGAGTATGATGTACAGGGAATTGTAGGATCGTCTGGAACACCTATGTATGGAGGAGGTTACGTGGATTACGATGGTCTGGACGATGGTACAGCCTTGTTATTAACAAAGGAAAAAACATATCCAGATAGTACTAGTGAAAAAACTGGTGTTGTTCTTAATTCTAGTCATAAGCTGATTATTTCTGGGGGTTCATGGTCAGATTATGGGGATCCTCTATCCATGGGACATTTTGGAAATGATAAATTAGTAATCCATTTAGGAAGTGAAACATGTACAGGTTGGTTAAATACGGGAACTTGTACATATAAATCCTATTTTGTATTTTATCGAAATATCAATGGAACTTGGACACAAGAATCTCTCATCGCAGCTCCAGGAAATGGTACAAGTAATTATAGAGGTTCTCTTATAAGTTTAAACTCTAATACCATTGCTTATAACAGTTCTGGAAATGGCTTTTACTTAATTCGTTACGATTAGCTTCCTTTTGAAATTACTTCTTTGGAAACCGTGCTATATGCCCTTATTAATCCTCCAGAACCTAGTTTGGTTCCTCCGAAGTAGCGAACAACAAAGATGGCTTTGTTTTTGAGTTTCTTTGATTCTAAAATATGGTAAATTGGGTTTGCACTGGTTCCAGAAGGTTCCTTATCATCGCTTTTTCCAGCCGTATTCTCTAATATATAAGCATAGGGAATATGTCTTTCTTTTTTGTGTTCTTTTTTGAGTTCTTCCCAGATCTCTTTTACTTCTTCTTTCGTTTTGACATCATAATAATAAGCAATGAATCTTGATTTTTTCATTTCTAATTCATAAGTGTTTAAAAGTTCCATAGTATCACCTAAAAATATGATACAATAAAAGGGCAAAAAAGGAAATGGTGAAAGATATGTTCAAAGAAAAGTTAGCTCAAATACCAAATTTACCAGGAAGTTATCAAATGAAAAATAAGGATGGTATTATTATTTATGTTGGGAAAGCGAAAAATCTTCATAAAAGGGTGAATTCTTATTTTAATCGGAAACAAACAGGAAAAACAGCAAAATTAGTTCATGAAATAACAGACTTTTCTTATATTGTAACGTCCAGTGAGTTAGAAGCATTTTTATTAGAGATTAATTTGATTAAACAATATGATCCAAAATATAACATTTTACTAAAAGATGATAAGAGCTATCCCTATATTGAATATATTGAAAAACCTTATCCTAAGTTGAAAGTATCTCGTTACTTAAATATTCGTAAGAAAGATCATAAAAAATTATTTGGACCTTATCCGAATGCTTATGCAGCAAGAAGAATTGTGAATCTTTTAAATCGTTTGTATCCTTTGAAAAAATGTGATGGAAATCCGAAAAAGGTTTGTTTGTATTATCATATAGGGGAATGTTTAGGATATTGTGAAAAAAAGATTGATGAAGAAAAATTAAGAGAAATGGAAACAGAGATTTTAGGATTTCTTGGGGGAAACGATAAGATTTTAAAGGATAAAATCGCGGAGAAAATGAATGCTTATAGTGAGTCATTAAATTTTGAATTAGCTTTAGAACTGAAAAAGGAATTGGATTATATCAATATTATTTTGGATAAGCAAAAGATTACTTTACAAGATTTCACAAATCGAGATTGTGTGGGAGTTTATTTTTATAATGGTTATATTTCTGTTCAAATTTTGTTTTTAAGAAATGGTAAGTTAGTAGGAGGACATACCGATATTTTTCCAGTTGTGGAAGATTTACAAAGTGATATGGAACATTATTTAAGTGCTTTTTATAGTCGACATGAAATTCCTAAAGAAATCTTAGTAGAGAAGGATATTGCATCTGATGTTTTACAGGCTTATTTTGAAAATAAGTTTGTTGTTCCTTTAAAAGGGCAAAAAAAGAAAATATTAGATATGGCTGAGTCTAATGCGAAGATTCATTTGGAAAATGAAATTGAATTAATACAAAAGAAAGAGGATTTAACAGAAGGGGCAAATGAAGAATTAAGAAAGATATTACATTTAGATATTTTAGATCGGATAGATTTATTTGATAATTCGAATCTATTTGGGGATTGGTCTGTTTCAGGTATGGTAGTTTTTAAAAATGGTGTGCCTGCGAAAAAGGAATATCGGAAATATAAAATTAGTTTTGATAAGAATGATGATTATGGAATGATGAGAGAGGTTATTTATCGAAGATATCAAAGAGCATTAGTTGAAAAAACAGAGCTTCCGAATTTGATTATTGTAGATGGTGGTATAGGACAGATTCATGCTTGTAAAGAAATTTTGAATGAATTAAATTTGTCTATTAAAGTATGTGGCTTAAAGAAAAATGAGAAACATAGAACAAATGATTTGGTGGATGGAGATACTTTAAAGATGATTCATATTCCACGGGATAGTTCCGTTTTTCATTATCTTACTCGCATGCAAGATGAAGTGCATCGTTATACGATTCATTATCATCAATCGATCAGAAGTAAGGGCTCTATTAGCAGTGTGTTAGATGGAATTCCAGGAATTGGAGAAAAAAGAAAGAAAGACTTGATTCATGCTTTTGGTAGTGTGACACAAATGGAAAAAGCAAGTATAGAGGAATTAGCAAAATTTGTTCCAAAAGAAGTTGCAGAATCTTTAAA
>CAYQKO010000112.1:0-3624 GCA_964418205.1 uncultured Muribaculaceae bacterium | reverse complement strand
ATTAATCTGCCAAATTTAAAATCATAAGTTAGGTTTATTCTCGTCATACTAATATTTTGTTCTGTTAAATCAAATTTTTTTAATAATGAAATATCATAATGTTGTTCATCTTCGTTATCAAATTTATCTATAATAAACAATTGATGTTTTATGCTAGAAGTAGGGCAAAAAACAAATATATTACCTTCATTATCTTCACACCAAAGTTTGACAAAATTATAATCATCTTCGTCATGTTTTTCATATATTTGACAATCAATATTTTTATCAAACTTACCAAGCAATGTTAATGCCTTTAAAATTTTTTGGTATAAAGAAACATTTTCTTTTAATCTATCAATGATTACTTCTGTTTGAAAATCGTTAGAAACTAAATTTATTGTATTATTTTTTTTCAATTTGCCCATATTATTTACCCCCATTTGGTATAAGTTTTTTTCTACAATAACCATTTTTATAATAGTCATTAATAACATTTACAATATAAAACATTTCATCATATGAATATCGCTGATCTATTGGTAATAGAATTGTATTTTTAACTCTTTCTTTTTCTTCATAATTTGCTCCATTCCAAAAGACGGTTGGCCATAACTCTAAAGCATAAATGTTATTTCTTTTTAAATAATCTCTTAAGTCATCCCCATTATCAATCAATAATGGGTACATATATGTTAGTTCTTTATCATTTAGTTGTAATTTATTAAATTTTGCTAATTCATCCAATAAAAATCTATAATTTTGTAATCTCTTCTTTAGAACTGTTCTATAATCTATTGCTTGTATATAATTTTTTGTAAAATTAGACATATAACATAAATCTTCATTTTTAAAATACTTATCAGCGTCTATAAAAGTGGGGTAATGAAGAAATTCACCAGTTTCATCACGAGAAACCATCTCACTTATCTTACCTAAACTTTTTCCAATAGGATAATTCGGATTGTAACATAAATCGCTACTAACTATACAAGCTCCATCTGGAACACCAAAAAATTTTCTAAAATTATAAATAACATCGGCTTCATAATTTTTTTTATCAAAAAAGTCATGAGTATTATCTATTATTAGATATTTATATTTATCTACTAATTCATCAAGTTTATTAGAAATTAAACCATAGTAGTTTACCAAATACAAATATGAGTTGTCATTTAATTCTCTTTTATCAACATCCATTGGGAGCAATTCGTTATTTACATGATAGTATTTTATATTCACATTTTCTTTTTCGGCAATTTCACTCAAAGATTCACATAGAAAATATGGAAGAAAAAGAGTTGTAATATTTCTTTCTTTAATTATAAATCTTAAACAATTTCTACCAGAACTGAGTAGTAATTCCGTATTATGATAATTATTACCAAATAATTTTTCAAATTTAAAATGACAACCAATTTCTTCCATAGTTTTAATCTTCCTTATTTTTTAGAAATTCTGCTAACTCATGATAAGCATCAGTATTCCAAACTAAACATCTTTCATTATCTGGATAATTTCCCATAGTTTTATCATATCCATCTGGAATAAAGATGAAATCCCAACTCCACCCATATTTTCCAGATTTTTCTTTTGCTATTTTTCCTTTAGTGACTGATTTAAAAACAATTGGGTCTTTACCATATTCACAATATGCAAATGCCTCCATAAAACACGCAGTACGATTTTCTTCATTTTCTAGTAATTTTAATAGACCATCTTCACCAATCTTTTCATCCACATAATGTGTGTAAGGTCCGGGAAATCCTCCAAGTGCTTCAACATATAGCCCTGTGTCATTTTTTAGTACAGTGCATTTTAATTTTTCACTTGCTTCCTTTGCAGAATGCATTGCCACTTCTTCCACAGTATCTGCTTGAATTTCAGTTGTTTCCATTTTTACATTATCAACCTCGATTCCTAAAGGTTCTAATATCTGCTTTGCACTCAATATTTTAGACCAATTTCCAGTTACATAAGTTATTTTCTTCATTCTATCATCCTCCTATAATAATTATATCATAAATTGGTAATAATTAATATCACTGATTGTTTTTTTCTATAACAAATAGCCAAAATGCTTTAGGTTTAAACCATTTTTTTAATTCAAAAATTCTTCTATATAATTTATAGTAATGAAAACTAGTTTGTTCTACAATTTTTCCATTTGCTTTATTAATCAAGTATTCCCATTCTTTTAGGGTCAAACTTCGTTCATTGCCTAACATTTTTTCGTTCATATTGAAATATGTACTTGGTATCCCAAAAATTACATATTTTGAAACATTAAGTTGTTGCCTTAAAATACTTATTATTTCTTCATCACTAAAATGTTCTAAAACACCATTGCTATACGAGACAGAAAAAGTATCACTTTTATATTTTAAATCCAATATGTTTCCTTGTTCATACTTGCAAGGTGAAATAATTTTCGATTTTGATGCAATTTCTTTGGCATATTTTAAAACATTTTGACTTAAGTCAAGTGCAGTTACATCTAACCCCTTACTTTGTAAGTATCCTGCCATTAACCCAGTTCCACATCCCATTTCAATTACTTTTCCGTTGTTAGCATATTTTAATACTTTATCGATAAATGCTTTTTTATATTTTAATTTATATTTTATGTAATCATCTGGTGTAGCAAATTCTTCAATATCAATTTTATATAACTCATACCATTTATCATCTTCTGTTTTTTGCTTATCTGTTAAAATTTCTTCTATTTTGTTAGTTATCTTTGAAATTGCTTTTTCTAAACTGTCTTTTTCTTCTATAACCAGTAATTTATATTCACTATTGTTATATCTTATAAAATCAACTAATTTTTCATTAAATTTTTTGAAAATCTTTCTTTCCTCTTTTGTATATTTTCGATTATCCCTTATTTCAGATCTTTTGAGTGAACTGTTTATATTTTTATTAAAGAATACCATTAAATCAATTTGCTTTTCACCATTTTTCATGCAATTTAATATGTTATTCATAAATTCTTCGCTATTATCAATTTTATCTTTTAATAGAACAGACTGATAAGAATATATCGATGAATAGTTTCTATCAAAGAAATTAATATCATTATTTTGAGAATATAATTTTTCTCTTAAGTATAAATAATCAGCTGATTGAATTAAAGTCTCATATCTGAGAGTATTGAAATTCTCATTCATCGAAACTAAAGCATTTTGATTAAACATATTTTTAATTACCTTATATAAAGGCGAACTACGGTCAATATCATTTGTAAAACCAACCTTATAATTTTTAGAATATTTTTTTACTAATTTTTTTATAGTAGTAGTTTTGCCACTTCCAGTAGCCCCTTCAAAAACAACATTAATCATTTTTTCCCTCCTCAAAATTAATTACTATATCAGGTAAAATGTCAATAAATCCATTATAACAATAACCTTTTTTAAAACAATAAAGCCCATAATCCTTATTTTCGCAATCGTTTTCTTCGCAAAATACTCCACCAAAATCATATTTAGGAATTTTATTATTAATACAATATTTAATGGCTTCCCATTGCATACAATACATCCCTAATAAGTTTCTGTTTTCGGAAGAACTCACTCCATACAAATATATTAATTTATTATTATATATAATATCTATACTCATTGCTAACGGACAATCTTTATA
>CAYQKO010000111.1:0-3645 GCA_964418205.1 uncultured Muribaculaceae bacterium | reverse complement strand
CTTTTCTTTTGATAAAGACTTAGTCATTTGCCCTAACAAGATATTCTCTTTTGATTAAAATATCTATGGGAGGAATGATTATGTTGTTTGATAATACGGAATTTAATTATGAAATAAGTTTGTTTAAAATTCCTGGAAGTGACTTTTCAAAGGAAATAAGAACTGATAAGTTTTTAACTCCAGAAGAGGGGTTCTTAAAAGGAAATTTGATGAAAGAGGAGTATGTACCTTATAAGAATTATACTTATTTTAAATTAAAGCCAGAGACGGAAAGGGAAAGTTTGTTACTTAAGTTAATGGCGTATTCTTTTGCTATCAATGATTTAAATCTTTATTTGGATTTACATCCAGAGGATAAAGAAGCTTATGCTTTATTTCGAAGATATGCGAAAGAAAAACATACTTTGGAAGATAGGTATAGTGAGACTTATGGCCCGATGACTGTTACGGAAACGCAAGGAGAAAATTTTGATTGGATTAAAAATCCATGGCCTTGGGATAAAACTGGGGGTGCAAAATATGTTTAAGTATGTGAAGCATTTAAATTATCCAGTAAACATTAAGAAAAAAGATTTGAAAATGGCGAAATATTTATTGACTCAGTTTGGAGGGGCGAATGGAGAACTCTCGGCTGCGTTAAGATATTTTAGTCAAAAGTTTTCTATGCCTGATGAAAAGGGGAAGTCTCTTTTAAATGATATAGCTACTGAGGAGCTTGGACATTGTGAAATGATTTGTTCTATGGTGAGCGAACTTACGAAAGACGCGACGAAAGAAGAAATGGTATCCGCTGGTTTAGGGTCTATTTATACAGAACATGGTAAGGGAATTTATCCGACTGATAGCGAAGGGAATCCTTTTACGGTAACTTATTTTGCAGTTACAGGGGATGTTCTTGCAGATATTTCAGAAGATATGGCTGCTGAACAAAAAGCACGAGCTATTTATGAAAATTTAATTCATATGACAAATGATGAAGATATTATAGGCGTATTACTTTTCTTAAGACAAAGGGAAATTGTTCATTTTAATCGTTTTAAGGAATTATATGATTATTATAAGAGGAAAGGTTATTAAGGCACAGGAAGTGTCTTTTTCGTTGTAAAAATATTCATTTTATGCTATATTCTATATATAGAAAGAGTGAATGATATGGAAGAAGAAAAAAAGACGAAAAAGACGACGAACACGAAAAGTACGAATGGAACGAAAAAAACAAAGAGTACGACTACTTCTAAGAAGAAAACGAATACATCTACAAGTGCTAAGAAAACTCCTACGAAGTCTTCTCAGACCAAGAAGAAAGTTACACCAAAAAAGGTTATGAAAAGTGTAGAACCTGAAAGAACAAAG
Source organism: uncultured Muribaculaceae bacterium (assembly GCA_964418205.1). Lineage (GTDB taxonomy): Bacteria > Bacillota_I > Bacilli_A > RF39 > UBA660 > Ventrenecus. The sequence goes on along the minus strand of CAYQKO010000111.1, from coordinate 2,292 downwards.
GAAGTAAAAAAAGAAGGGTCTGTTGTGGTAGAAGAGAAGAAAGAACAAGTAGCATCTTTTGAAAAACAATATACGCTAGGTGTTGTTACAGTTGTTTTAGTTGCTATTTTAGCTATTGTGGGTGTAGTAGTTGTTTATTATCGTGCGAAAGAAAATGCTTATTCTGTGGATTGGGAAGAAAAAAGTTTTTTAGTAGAGAATGAGATTGCTAGTACGAATTGTGAAACTGTTTCCAATGCTATTTTAGGAGATTATAGTTTTATTTTTGTTCGTGAAAAAACTTCGAATGAAGAAGAATTTAATTTAGAAAAGAAATTAAAGAAAATTATAGAAGATTATGATTTACAAGATCATTTCTATGTTTATACTTTAGATAATGAATGTGGTGTTATTAGTGATCCTTATAGTGTTTTAGGTCAAAATTTATCTTTAAATGAAGGTATTATGAAGGTCCCAACGATTCTTTATTATAAGGATGGAAAGTTAGTAGATTCTATTGAACGAGAAGATGAATTAATGATGAGTGATGCTGATTTTGTTCATTTATTAGATATTTATGAATTTGAAAAGTAATCACTTTTCTTTCTTTTTTTGGAGGCGTTTTTATGTTGAATGTTGTATTATTTGAACCAGAAATTCCTGGAAATACTGGAAATATTATGAGAACTTGTGTGGCCACTCATACACATTTACATTTGATAAAACCATTAGGTTTTTCTTTAGATGAGAAAGCAATTAAAAGAAGTGGTGTAAATTATGTTAAGGATTGTAAATATACGGTGTATGAAAATTGGAATGATTTTGTAAGTAAGAATCAGGGTATTATGTATTTTTTTACTAGGTACGGTCATAAGCCACATTCTTTCTATGATTATTCCAATTTGGAAGAGAATATCTATTTGGTTTTTGGTAAAGAAAGTACTGGTATTCCAAGATACATTTTAAAACCACATTTGGATTATTGTGCTAGAATTCCTATGACAGATAAAGTTCGGGCTTTAAATTTATCGAATTCTGTAGCTATTGTTTTGTATGAAGCTTTAAGACAACGGAATTATGAAGATTTACTTTTAGAAGAACCTCATAAGGGAAATCATTTTATTGAGGATTATGAAGGAGATTTATGAATTGTAAAAGATGTGGGAAAGCTTTAGGTACAGATCGAGGTATTTGTCCTTTTTGTGGATCCTTGCTTTCAAAAGAACAAATGGATTCATATAAAAGATATCAACAAGCTCATCAGTTTGAAGCTAAGATGGTTACTGAAAAATATGGTATGAAACCTGTTTATTATGAAAAAGCAAGTAATAATGAAAATAAGGTTATTGAATTTATTGTAGTATTGGCAATATTGATTGTGCTTGCTTTCATCGTTTTATTTGTAGTATTAAATTAGTAAAACTTTACACAATAAGAATGAGGGATAGTATGGAATTATTTTTCGTTTGTGTAAAGATTTTTTTTGCTAGAATCTTAGATGTTAGTATATCAACCGTTAGACAGAACTTTATGTTGAAAGAGCATTATTTTATTAGTACTGTTTTGGCTTTTTTTGAGATTATGATTTGGTTTTTAGTAGCAAGAGAAGCTTTGGTGGTTGCAATGGATTCTTTTTTTATTCCAATTTCTTATTCGCTTGGATACGCGACAGGGACGCTTATTGGTTCTTTTGTTTCTAAAAGGCTTATCAAAGGAATTGTAGGAGTACAGATTATTATTCGTGAAGAAGAACGTGAACTTTTAAACGCACTTAAAATGCGAGGTTATCGTATTAATATATTGCGGTTGGAGAGTGCTTTTAATAGTGAACCTAAAATCATGCTGTTTTTGGAGGTAAATTCACAAAGCGTAAAAAAGTTAGAAAGACTTATTATGGAAAAAGATCCAAATGCTTTTGTTGTAGTAAGTGATTCTAAAAAAGTGGTAAACGGTACTTTGAAATAATGAAACCAATGGGAATTGGGAGTATTATGGATATGTTCCAAATGTGATATGTGGAGTTGGTGATATTGAAAAAATTTTTTTGATATTTCAAAGAAATTTTGAAGAAAAGGAATAGTTTGTTATAAAATTGGATGGAAATGTAGCATTTTTTGTCAAAAAAAACTTGCGACAGTAAATTTTCTATGATATTATATTTATGTTCTTTGGGGGACTAGCTCAGTTGGCTAGAGCATCTGCCCTGCACGCAGAGGGTCGCGGGTTCGAGTCCCACGTCCTCCACCATATAGATAGGGAACTCGAACTTTTAGTTCGAGAGTAATAAATTGCTAACAGAAATGTTAGTTTTTT
>CAYQKO010000110.1:0-3654 GCA_964418205.1 uncultured Muribaculaceae bacterium | reverse complement strand
TCTGCCCTTTTTCAACTATTTTTATAAAATAAATTTCGCTTTTGTTTTCAGACTATCTCACCTTCCTTTTTCAATAGTGCAAATACCTTTTCTAAAGACCTAGTTTTAATGATTTCTTTAATTTCATTTTTATATTTTAAAAACTTATAACATATAATCAAAAGAACTAATATCACAAATATATATCTCACAATATTGAATGTATATAATATATTACATAATAGCATAAATAATAAGGATATTACAAACACTTTTATAAAAAACCTCGTATCATACCAAGATGTACATTTTAGCTTTTTCACAAAAAAATAATGAATTAAAAATAAACAAATATACCCAATTAATGTAGTGTAAGCTGCCGCAATATACCCAAATATATTTATAAAAATAAAATTTAACACTATATTTATAATGGACGCAATAATTGTTCCAATTGCTATATTTTTTTGCTTTTTATGATAAAATTCAATATTTACATATAGAGAATAAACAAATTGAAAAATATATCCTGTCATCACAGGAGGCATCACATATTTTGCTTCCAAATATGTTTTTCCACCCATAATTAGTAACAATTCAGGAGTAATTAGCATCATAAAATAGACTACTATAATAAAAAATATAAGATAAGGTTTGGAATTATTCTTTAATTTTTGATAATCTTTCTTGTCCATTTGTTCATATGCCCAAGGGGACCAAGCATTATTCATAGAAGTCCATAAAATAGAAGCAATAGAAGACAAAGAGTATGCTACACTGTAAAAAGCGTTTGCCTCAGAAGAAATCATTTTCGTTATCATAATTTTATCAGCTGAACTAAGTAAATATCCGGCTAGTAAGTGCCAAATTAATGGAAAGGATATTGCAAGTGCATATTTCCAATACTTTGTAGAAAGCTTTTGCCCCTTTATTAACAATTCAATATATAATATCAACGATGTTATGATAAGTGGAACAAAATACCCATACACACGTCCTACTAATTTATTTGTACATAAAAGCACTAGTATCAAAGATATTCCGGTTGACAATAGAGCATTTATTATTGTTACAATTACTGTAGATTTATACTCATAATCAATTCTTTTTTTTAATTGAAACATTTGTACAGCAGGATATACTAATAAGTAGATAAATAATATATTTAATGTTTGGAAATCAATTAATAATAAATCCATAAAAAAATCTTTAAATATCAATACAATGATATAAAAAAAGGCCGTTATTATGCTTCCTAAAACCAAAGTGGAAGAAATATATTCGTTTAAATCATCTTTATAATCAAATCTAGCAAGATTTACTGAAGAATATAGTTCAAAGGTTGTAATAATTGCTAGGATATTAAACCAAGCTGTAATATTGGAAAATAAGCCGATATCGCTACTTGTCATGATTCTAGTAAAAAGAGGCATCGTAATAAATGCTAAGCCTTTTACAAAAAAATTAGAAATAGTATACCATATACCAGCTTTTAATGCTTTATTTTTGCTTTTATTACTTTTTTTCATATCGTATTCTCTCTTTTTCTTGCTCTAGCCAATCCCACCCTAGAAATATTTTTTCCTGACAATTATCCAAAATGTTTATAGATGTAGAAGAAATAGTTACTATCTTTTCAAATTTCAAATTTTGGAAAAACGTACATATTTCTAATGGAAATTTATCTTTTAATATATTACATCTATCCTTAAATTTGGTATAATCCACATGATCTCTAGGATGCACTTTAATTAATATTTTATCATCATCTAAATAATCATTTAAAATCGTTTCATAAATTTTTAATTGTTCTGTTTCTGAACTCAATATACTACTTTCAAACAAGGGCTGTGTAATCAATAAAGAATATCCACAATACTGAAACAAATTCACATTATGCAAAAATATATTCAAAATTACATTTTTTTCTTCATTTGTTAACGTTTTAAAAAGCTCCTTTTTTGGTATTTCTACTATATTTGAATGATTTAAAAAAACACCAGTTTTATCGTTAACTTCAATACTTTTTATGTTTTTTGATTCTCCTAAATCTCTCATACCAAGCATGTATTTTACTATTTTTTTTAGACTCCATTTGGATTTTATAATATTTTTATTATTTTTAAAACAATCTGTTCCATCCTCTAATAAATTATATTTTATTTTCTTTTTATTTATTAATCTTGCTACTGGTTTTAGGTCATTAAATAAATATAACTCATCAAACTCCTCAAATATAGGATAACTTTTCGTCATATTTTTCAAGTACTGATTTTTTTGAAACCACTTAAAATGGCTATTAAGAATTTTTTGCTTCTTTTCCTTTTGAAAATCTTCAATATAAATTTCCTTAAATACATGATTGTTTTCTAAATTTTTTATACATTCATCATCATTTGTTAAATCCGCAGAGTCCCAACTTGTAGCCAATAATAAGTAGCTATCATTCATTTGATCCTTCAAAGCTTTTATCACAGAAATTAACAAATGATAATATGTGTGGCAGATATATAGTTTCTTCCTTTTATTTTCTTTCACATTATTCGATATTTTTTTTTTCACCTAAAATCATTCCTTTTCATGAATTTTATCTGTTTTAATTTTTGCTACTTTTCAAAACTTGATTTCGTAGGCATGATATATTCAAAAACTTGTTTCAAATTTATAATTAAATTATCAAATTCTTCATCGCTCATTGGTCCATCATTTATGGCAATCATATGGCCTTTTTGATTTGTGATATAATGAAGTATCTCTTTTTGTATATTACTAATACCATCACAATCTATGTAAAAAGATTTGCCAAATTTAGAAGAGCGATTCAAAAAATTTCCACTTGCTATTTGCCATTCTCTAAAAAGCCATTGATTTACATCAGTAGATTCTCTGAATTTGTGCATACATGTATTATTTAATATATCAAATTCTTTTGACCATACTTCTTCAAAAGTACTTTTACAATAAGCAGAAGCTAAATGATGTTGCCAAAATCCTGGAAATCTAGGACAACTTAACAAAACTAAAGTCCTTACAATATTTTTTCCATTTTTTAAATTTATCCATTTCCAAAAATTTTCCTTTATACTTTGATGAAAATCAAAATGTTCATTTATAATATTAGCATCATTTATAGGAAAATATTGACTAATTAAGCTTTTCTTTGGGCAATGGACATTTAAAGCCACTGTATCCTTAGGAACACCATTTTCAAAAAAGTCCGTAGGTTTCGTAGGCTTAATTAAATAAAAATCATCATTAAAAAAGGCAAAATGTTCTGAAAGTTCATTTATTCTATGCAGATTATTCTCAATAGAATTCGCACTAAAAGTGGGTAAATATTCTTTAGGAATAAAATCTTCATGTTTCACAATATTTAATTTAGGATTACTAGTATTTAGCCATTTAGGTATATGACCATAAGTAACAAAATGAATTTTACGTACCCAAGGTGCAAACATCTCTACACCTCTAAACCAATACTGTAATAAGTCCCAATCTCGATATCTATAAACACTTCCATCTGCATTTTTATTCACTTCATATTTCTGTTTTTCTAATTGCCATTTTGAATCATTCCCGTCAACCCACATAACAACAAAATCAATTTCCGAGATATATTTTTCTTTCTTCATCTTTTGCCTACCTTCATTCCAATAAATCTGGCTCCCATATCAA
>CAYQKO010000109.1:0-3731 GCA_964418205.1 uncultured Muribaculaceae bacterium | reverse complement strand
CCTTGCCTGGTCGGTGAAATCTTTCTCTTTCCTTTTGGAATAGCCTCTACAAAACATCTCCGTATGTGCGCCTTATCTCAGAACCGGAATAAGGCACACACAAAAAGAGATTTTGCAGATGCTTTGCTTCGCTGATCAGAGGAACTTCCAGAAATATGTAATAAACCCGAACATTGCTGATTAGCAGCGTTCCTATTTTTTTACATCAGGCGCATGATTTGACGCTTACTACCAAGCACAATTACTCTCTTCCTCTCCGAAACGATCATTAATAGCTGAAAAATATGACAAACATTTGTCTTGAACCAAATCAAAAAAGTTTTCAAGAATAAATACTATATCGTCATCACTAATCCTATTTATTGCTATATCTGACATCATCATTCCAGCAATTCTATTATTCATAACTACATTTTTCATTTTGTGGAGTAAAACTCTTAATTTACTCTTTGTTTCAGAATTCATATTACCTTCAACTATTAAACAACTTGCTACCCGCGAAAAATAGAATAGTACACTGATCTTTGCATCTGTCCGTGCTCTATTCAAATGTTCCTTCACAGCAAACGCCTGCTGCATAATATCATGCTCTTCGGAACAATACACCATTTTTCTAAAATGAAAAAGAGCATCTCTAAAATTAGTATAACAAGTAATTGGAATTTTCTTTTTTCCTATTTTTGCATATGCTTCAAACTCTTTTAAGTAGTCTGCCGTTTTAATTATTTCATTTGCATAAATATTCTGACAAAGGCTCTCTTTGTCAGACATTTGCATTTTCAGATAGTTACCCATTCTATATAACCTTTAAGCATTACAGACAATATGTCTCTATAAATGCACCTTCCGCACATTTTATTTCCTCTTTTGAAGTAACTACTGGCTGCGTTTTACACAGATATCCTCCTCTACTCTCAACAGCAGGTAACATCACTAACGATCCTTTTTCAGCCTCTGCAAGTAATTTTTCATACCTCTTTTCGAAATCTTTAATCATGACCCAATCACCTTTTCTTCCCTCTCTCTTATTAATGAAATCAAAAACGGATAAACTGACAAATACATTTCTGGAGTTTGAACATCTTCTTGCTCCAACGCATTATAATACTCTTTTAATTCTCCCTCATAGTCAATCTCTGAATCTATAACTTTTAATTCGCATATAAACGCTTTCAATAATTCCTCTTTTTTTCTCCTACATCGCATCTGAAACTTGATTTTCTCCATATCAGATGCACTTTCATCCAGATACTTCCCTTTATTTTCCTCATATTCTTTTCTTATTTCACAAAACAAATCAAACACTTTTTTAAAACTATTCGGGAAATAACAGTCTTTATAATTCTCCATACAGATAATACCCGCAACATTATGACAAATCAATTCATCAATAGCCACTATCATATGTTCATAATCCTGCATTACTTTTAGTCCTCCTTAGTATAATATATGTATCATAAACAGTCAATCTTTACTTATTTTATAAATATTGACATTTTTTACAAACATACTGAAACAGCCCAAATTCACGCTTCGGTGACACAATTGAGACTTCCTCAAATGGAACAATATGTTTACAATGACTGCAATATATTCCCTGACTTTTCAAATCCACCTTAAGTCCAATTTCTCCCGGAATGATATAAGCGGCTCTTTTCGCTCTGACTTGTTCATTTAATTTTCTTACAACCCTCATTCTGTAATCACCATTACTACAACAGAATTCAGATGCAATTGCAAGGCGATAACATTGATTTTCACCTTGTAACAATTTTATACTTCCGTCATAACCCAGATGAGAGCCCTTTGGTTTTACACCTTTTACATCTTTTTCGTAAATATCACTTATGTTAAAAATTAAAATATCTGCGTCTGTCATAAAATCGACAAGTTTGGGAAAAAATTTTGTATCTGAAGTATATCCGACAACAACATCTTTATTATCCAAGCTTATTTTTAATTTAACCGCATAAGACCTCCCAGCACGCATATGCTCTGTATCAGTCGCAATTAAAGAAATCTTATCGCTCAGTGCTCTCCAATCAACACACTGTGATAAAAGTGTATTTTCTGAAATAGTCTCAGCATTAACCTCTTTCGTACCTTCATCTATCCACCAAACAATTTTATGCCTTCTTTTATTTACTCCTGAAAAAAATTTTTTATAAAATTTTACTTGTCTTTCATAATACTGATTTATGTCATGATGCAACGCAGAAATTGTTCCAACATCTGCGTTATGGTCTAAATGATTATGTGTCACTACTACCGCATCTATATCCTCGATAAATATTCCCTGCTTATGCATAGAATCCACAAATCCTATACCTGGATCAATTACTACACCAAATCCTTCTACATTTAGATATAGTCCCCCACCAGAGCAAGTATCTTCAAATGTGGCCGAATAAATCGCAGGTGTAGTTGACGAAAATCCTTTTAAACATATCAACGTATTATCTATTCTTCGATAAGTCCTTACCATTTTATATGCAGATAAATAATAATAAAACTGACTATTTTCCGAAAAATAGTCTTTTAGTTCAACCGGCAACGGACGTATGTCTCTTTTCCCCTGCAATACTTCATAAAATTTTTCAGCGCACATATTACACACTGCACATAACCCACAGGACTTTGCTTTTTCACTCGCTGAGCTTGCCGCACTTTGAACAGTATTCTCTGCTTTTAACAACTCTTTCTGAAAGACTTGCACATGTGCCGGCTTATTTATTTCATTTCCCTCAAAAAAATCAACAATAAAACGACACATTTCTGCTTTACAATCTACTTCCCCTTTAGCTCCAGAAACATCGTATAACTTACCATAGTATTTCTCAATTAAAGCTTCCCAGAATCCCGACAAACATGTATTCATATGTTTTCTCCCAATAATCACCTTTATAATACACATCAACGTGCAATTAAGTGTACAAAAGTTCTGTATTTTGACATAAAAAGACTTCATACTTTTAGCCATCGTAAAGGTATTCCCATTACCTAAAAAGTATAATCCATTTACTATCTCTTAACAATGTAGTCATTATATCCTATATTTTCACAAAAATCTACATTTTATACTATTTTTTTGTTATACCCAAAATGAAATTTTGAATTCCACCGTCCCCTTATGTGGTGGAATTCACTCTCGCACAGTTGATATTTAGCCATATTCATCCATGCACTTAATGTTTCTATATATCCTTTTATATTCGTAATAAATATAGTCTGTGCCACCTTTCGTCCGATAGGTGATTTTCCCGCTTGATATGGGTATTTTTACCAAAAAATCAAGATACATGGCCGCCTCCTATTAAGATGTATTTACGCCTTAATTTATTATAGCAAAAATCCCGTAAATATGCAAGCTAAAATCGCATATTTACGGGAAAAAATCAATTTTTTTGGTTGAAAAAAACAGTTAAGGTGTAAAATTTCAGGAAGTTAACAACGTATTGACATGGGTCGCTGCCTGTGATACCTGTGTTATCTGTTAGTTTATAACTCACTCTTTTCTTTCTGTTTCGCAGGAATGAACTCTAATTCACTACGATCCACACCTTTATATCTCGCACGAATCTTCTCTTTCCGTTCTTCCTGGCTCGCAGCACGTTTTTCCTGTTTATTCATAAATATATGTACTGGGCAAATCTCCCGTTTCCAGCATTGACTGAAGATGTACCTTTCCGATTAATTCTTTTTCGTTCATATCTTCACTTTCTTCACATACC
>CAYQKO010000108.1:0-3797 GCA_964418205.1 uncultured Muribaculaceae bacterium | reverse complement strand
GACGTTCACAAATGAGTGTCAAACGGTTGAGTGGTAATTATTTAGGAAGTTGAGACAAATAGAAAAGAGAACCCGCTAAGGTTCCCCATCTACAAACATTTATTAAATTCTGTTACAAGTTATAAGCAAAATAGCACTAGATTGAAAAACAGCAAGTTCTAACTTTACTCTATATCTATTTTTTTATCTGCCAATATCCTTTCCTTGCAGAACCTATACGCGTAATACGTTCTTCCTCTCGCAAATTCCTAATAATTCTGCTAATTTTTCTTGTACTAAACCCGGTTTTCTCGCTTAGTCGTTTTGCTGTTATATCCGGTTCCTTTTCCAGTAACAGCAAAACTCTCTTTTCATCGCCACTATTATCGCCATTTTTATCGCCATTGGCGATATTTCTATTTGCATTTGGCGAAGAAAATGGAAAAATAACCTTGATGAAATGTTCTGAAATTTCAAAAATATCTGTATTATAAAATCGCAAAATACGACTCATTCCTGAACCTAGTTGTTCAACCAATCCCACATCTTTAAACACTCTCATTAATTCCCTATTTCTTGGCATACTGCTGCAACTGAAAAAATCTGTTTCACTTTGCCCCTGTATCAAACCACCATAAGAAGTAAATTCCATTCTGTCACTAAAAATTTCAAAGACAGGCGGAATTTCTCTCGAAAAATCATTGTGTACAATCGCATTAATTAAAGCTTCTCTCAACGGAATAGACTCCACCAAATTTTTCTCAATCCGTTTTGAACTAGTTACCTGTGCTTTTGTAATATTTTCAATTTTCATCTTTTCCAAAACCTGATGCGTCGCTTTAACCAACGAACAATATCCATACTCTTCATTCTCAATCAAATCTACTTTATCAGTTCCTGCATATTTTGCAACCTTTATGGAAACCCCATTTTCATCAGCCAATAAATAAGCGATGTAGTTGTATTTCCCTTCAGATGTAAAAAATTCAAGACTATCCGCAAATTTCTTATTTAATTCCAAACCTCGCTCCTGATAATATATTTTTAATTGGGCGAATGTAAGATCCTGTCTCGGAGAAGGAATATTACGCAACGTTGTATGAATTCTTTTTGCGTAATATTCATCTATCAAGGAAGTAGACATTGGCTGTGTTGATGTACCCAATCTCATATAACACCCATTCGGGGACATCCCTTTGCTTTTAATATAATATGGCTTTTCCAACCCGCTGGATATTATTACTTTTGTAACCGGAATATTTTCTATTTCTTCTGTAACAATATCAAATAATCCAAGAGTTGATGGCAAAATATTATTCTTAATTCTATCAGCAATTTTTAATTGCATGGAATCTATATCCTGATTTTCAACAGGATGTCCAGCATCGTCAATACCTATGTAGAGTATTCCACCCTCACGATTATTCAAAAAAGCCACTATTTCTTTTTCCAATTTATCATTTAATGTAACTTTGAATTCTATACGATTACTTTCCTGCAGCACTCATTTCACCTCAACCTTTCATTCCTATTTAGCCCTGTAGCATAATCTCCTTCATATTAAAAACTTTTACATTTTTTCTCGCTTTAGCATAGCGGTAACGCAAAAACCATTCAAATTTCTGCTCATGAGTCGATACAAATATTTGCCGATCTGCAAACTCATAACGAAGGATGTCTACAAAACCAACCATATTTACATCATCTATCGTTTGCACAGGATCATCAATCAATAAAACAGAACAGGCTTCATTCTTACCATAAACTTGATTCATACATAGTAAAAATGCAAGAGCAACCGCAGATAACTGACCCGAACTCATACTATACAAAATATCCTGTTTATCTGTTGTAACAGAATTAACCAACTGTATATTTTCAATTTTCTCATCTGTAGTAATGAAAACACTCTTCCCGTTAAATTTCTGCTGAAGCATCCTTGCTGTATATACATATAACAAAGGCTCTATATCTTTAATTATTTTTTTCTTATATTCCTGTATTCCTTCACTAAGCGTCTTTTGATAACTCTCCAGTTCTGTTTTTATCGTTTCTAATTTCTTCTTTCTCTTTCTGATTTTTTCCAATTCTTTCTTTTTTTCCGACAGATGCTTCCTGTTAATATCATCGTAGATAAATTTTATATATCCTTTCTTCTGTTCCAGCATTTTAATTGATATAGACAAAAGCTGCTCTTCATGATTATCAAAATATTTTTCATACTTCTCAGTAAATTTCCTATCCTCCAACTGTAATTTAACATCTTCCGGAACATCTTTTAATTTTTCTTTCAATTCATTTAACAAACAATTATAACCTCTATTGATTTCCGTTATATCTTCCTGATACTGTTCCGGTAAATTGATACCTATATTTATTAACAATTTTTCTATTTCTAATACTCGTAATTTGTTATGCTTTACTTCCTGTAATTTCTGATACATTTCTTCTGAAATTGTTGTTTGCAACTTCATAGAAATATCTTCTAATAGCTTCATAAAAAAATCTGTATATAATTTCTCTTTTATATTTTGAATTTGAACCACCGAATCATCGGATAATTCATTCAACGTTCTTGTCTCTTCCGCAATCTTTTTATCTAGAGTTTCTTTATCCGTATAAGACATACCACATAAAGGACAAACATTTTCACTTATCCCTTTATACTGCATAGCCCTATGTGCATACTCCATCAATTGCTGTCTGGTCTGACCTAGAGAACTCATCGCTTTTTCTAAAATTCCCTGCGTTGTGTTCAAATTCTTGATTACTTCCAATTGTCCTTGAATTTCAGAAATAGCTGCCTCCCCCAATAAATTTTCTGACCTGATAAATTCCCAGTTCAAAGAGGCATATTCTCTTTTCTGAATATCTGCTGAGAGTTTTTTGTACTTCTTTTCCTTTTGATAGCGGTTTTCCAATTCCTCTTCTTGTTTTATCAATCCCCCAAAGCGATATGCATATTCTAATGGACACACATTAAAAGAAATCTTATCCCCTCCATCAAACTCTCTAAGATAATTCCGGTATGGAAAATTGAACAAATAATTTTTACATTCTTCTTCATGCTCTGCAAAATAAATCAGATTTTCTATCTCCTCCAGTGTCTCCTTATATGTCTTTTCATCGAATATAACATTTTCCTGATCCCATATAATTTTTTTCGCTTTAAATAATCTCAAGTAAGAAGTCTCTTCATCTATTGTTTCATTCTTAATTTTTTTCGACAGATTATTTTTTTCAGTTTCCAAATCCTTTTCTTTTTGTTCCAACTGAACTAAATAAGAACTCTCTTTTTTCTTCCTCCTGCCGCCCAATGAATCCAACATTTTATCTACTCTTTGTTGTTCCTCATTCCATTTTTGTGGTATCTCAAACAAAAAGGAAAGCGCCTCTGCTTTTGATTTTTTAGCCACTTTTAAAAAGTGTAAATGTTCGTCCTGTGAAAGGAAACAACACTTGTCAAAAAAATCTTCTATATCATTTAACTGTAAATCCCGTAAAAATTCTTCTTGATTCTGTACTTCTTGACCATCACAGATAACCGTTCTTTTGAACAATTCAAAAATTTTATACGGATTATTCTCCTTTGAAGCAGACTTTTTCTTAGTTCTCGGTGGGCAAAAATACATAATTTCTATATCTCGTCCGTTTTCTTCTAAACCTATTTTCACATATGCCGCTTTGGTTTCATCTGAAATTAAAATTCTATTCTCACCAGTCTCATTTTTTGCTATTTCAAGTTCTTTCGTATACTGTAAAATCCGCTTAATCTTACCCGTCAAACAAAACTCCAATATATCGAACACACTGGTTTT
>CAYQKO010000107.1:0-4134 GCA_964418205.1 uncultured Muribaculaceae bacterium | reverse complement strand
AGGAACCACTTGTAGTAGTGGTACAGAATCTCAAAGTTGTAATACGAAAAGTTGTATCGAATATCGATATAGAGATATTGCACAACCAACATATACAGAAATGTCAATAACACCAGATAGTACAACAGAAAGAGGTTGTGACGTTGGCTATTCTTGTAGCAACTGGAATGCTGCAGGATTGTGTACAAAATGTCAAGGATACTGTGTAACGTCCCTAGGAAAATGTAAAAAGTATCAAGATTATGGATATGGAATCAAAGTATGTGTTAGTTATGAGTCCGTAGAAACTTGTCAAACGAAGTCACCTTATGTGGTTGCTTGTCCTTCTTGTAGTAAAGGAGAATTAACGTGGCTTGGCACTTCAAGAACAGATGCAAAAGCTACTGGATATAACATAAGAAATTTTGAAACGGATGATGGAACGAGTGGAGATGGATATCGAATGTATGTTGTCTGTGGACAATTTGAGGGCTGGTATACCTGTTTATATGATGCTAAAGTTTGTCCTACTGGATACACCCTTTCAAATAATAAATGTTATACTGCTTGGAGTGATTGGAGTTCAACCCCTGTAACCGCGTCATCTACGAGGGAAGTAGAAACTAGAGTACCATAAAGGAAAGGAAATAATGAAATGCGTAAGAGAAAGTTTATATTTATTGGATTAGGAATTGGATTACTTATCGGAATAGGTCTTATGTTTTATTTGTTTTTTCGTGATACATCAAATGTAACGATGGATTTAAAGGAAATTGCAGAACAATTCGATAAAGTGAAAGGTTACAAAATCGAATTAGACGGTACTTATAGTACAGGAGTAATTCTTTTAGATGGTACTGTTGTTAGAAATGGGAATGAAAATTCTGTTTTGGTTCATATTCAAAAAAGTGATAATGAGGATCAAAGTACTACATTGGAGTATGTTTTTGATTATGAAACTTCATCCATTTATCAAAAAATTTATTATAATGATGTTTTGCTAGCAGAAAACGATATAACTCAAACGAGCGAACTGTATGTAATGTCCAATGAAGATTCTACAGAGTTGTTGCCATATTTTGCTTCTTTTTTGAAACAAGATTCCATGGAATGTACAACGGAAAGCTGTATGTATCGTGTTTCAGATAGTGAGAAAAATCAACTTGCTATGTATTTGAACTTAATCACTTTTGGAGCCTATACAAATACAATGAATGATACTGTCACTTTAAATTTAAATTATGAAATTGATTTAGAAGAGAAGAGATTGACTAAAGTAACTTTGGATTATTCGAATGGGTTAAAGGCAAATATATATTTTTCAGATTTTCTTTTTTGAAATTTGTATAATTTCTTTTTCAAGATATATACTAATTTTAGGTGAAATTTATGAAAAAGCTTTTTGTTTTATTTCTTTTATTTGTGCCGATGTTTGTCTCGGCTAGTTCTATTACAAAGTTAGAAGTTTTAAATGGTGTTTTATCGCCGTATTTTGATTCGAACAATAATATATATTCTGTTATTTTAAATGCGGATGAAAATGAATTAAAATTAAATTATGAGTTACAAGATGAGAATGCCACGGTATCCTTCTTTGGACAGACTTATACGGATGAGTTAGAAAATATAGCAACTTTAAGCATTGTAAATAGCGATGGAACAAAAGAAATTTATACTTTTTATTTAGAAAAGGAAGAAAATGTGGCTGCTGTTTTTCATGAGTATGATTCTTTTGTATCTAGTAGTGTTGTATCAGAAATACCGCATTTGAAGTTCTATGTAAGTGGTGGGTGTATTTTAATTATTTTACTTTTGTTTAAAATAATTGTATTAGGTTTTCATAAAAATAAAAAAGATTCATAACATATAACATGAATAAATTCATTGCCCATCGAGGTCTTAAAATAAATCAAGTAAAGGAAAATTCCTTGGAAGCATTTCAAGCTGCTTTACAAAATGAGAATTATGTAGGTTTTGAGTGTGATATTCGAACTACGAAAGATGGTTTTTTTGTCATAAATCATAATCCTATGATTCATTCTGATATTATATCTTTAGCAAATTATAAAGATTTAAAAAAATATCATTTACTGTTATTGGAAGAAGTTTTAAATTTAAAAAGTAATAAAATTTTTTTGCTTGAAATAAAAGAAATGAACTTCAATACGGAAAAGTTTTTAAAAATGATAGAAAAATACTCGAATAAAAAAATTTATGTTATGAGTTTTTATAATAATGTTATCAAGAAATTAAATCAACCGAATCATTTGTATAAGTTAGGAGTTTTAAATTATGTTTTGAATAGTGAAGAAAATTATCAAGATTATGATTTTATATGTTTGTTAGAAAATGTTATGACGAAAAAATTGGAAGATTATTTTTGGAAGAAAAAAATAGAAACGTTTATATATGGTATTCATCATTTTGAAGAAACTCAAAAACAATATGAAAGAAGTTATTTGATAACAGATATTGTTATCGTTTAAGTTCTTTTCTGTTTTATGATAGAGGCGTAATAAAA
Organism: uncultured Muribaculaceae bacterium; assembly: GCA_964418205.1. GTDB lineage: Bacteria > Bacillota_I > Bacilli_A > RF39 > UBA660 > Ventrenecus. The sequence goes on along the minus strand of CAYQKO010000107.1, from coordinate 1,634 downwards.
CTACCAATGAAGCTGGTAGTTTTTATAATGTTTCTATATATTCTTGAGATGGAGTATTTCGCTTTTTTCCAATGATTGCATCTTTTAAATCAGATTGTTCTTCGCCTAAGTCGTCTTTGATGTCGATTACTCTTAGAACTTCTTCAAAACTGGTAAGACCGTTGATAACTTTTACTAAACCATCGTCTAATAATCTTAATGTTTTTTTATCTTGGTAAATGAGCTTTCGTAATTCCTCTTTACTTGCATTGTTTACTATGGCATCACGGATATCTTGATTTAATAATAATACTTCTTGTAGAGCAATACGTCCTGAGTACCCTTTGTAACAACTATCGCATCCAACTGGTTGATAGATGTTTTCAATATTTAAACCTAAGGCTTCTTGAAACACTCTTTTTTCGTATTCCGTAGTTGCACGGGCTGCTCGACATTTTGGACAAAGTTTTTTACAAAGCCTTTGAGAGACAATGGCTTCGAGTGCGGAACCTAATAAGTATCTTTCTACATCCATATCGACTAAACGTTCGATTGTAGTTAAGGAGTTATTTGTGTGGATTGTGGAAAGAACTAAGTGACCAGTAATGGAAGCACGAACGGCGATGCGTGCTGTTTCGTTATCACGAATTTCTCCAATCATGATTACATCGGGGTCTTGACGTAAGATAGAACGAAGAGCGTTTGCAAAGGTAAGCCCAATTTCACTCATTGTTTGGACTTGGTTAATGCCGTCAATTTTCATTTCTACTGGGTCTTCTACGGTTATAATGTTTCTTTCAATGGTGTTTAAGGTTTGAAGAATGGAATATACAGTTGTTGATTTACCAGATCCAGTAGCACCAGTGACTAGTATAATTCCATTTGGTTTGGCAGAAGCTTCTTTCAATTTCTCTAAATTCGTTTCTGAAAATCCTAAAGCATCTAAGGAAGTCATAGTTGCGGAGTAATCAAGTAAACGTATAACGACTTTTTCCCCATAAACAATAGGTAATGTGGAAACACGAAAATCCATATCTCTTCCATCAATAGACATTTTAATCGCACCATCTTGAGGAACTCTGGATTCCGTAATATTCATTCCTGAAATAATTTTGACACGTGTTACTAAATTCTTTTTTACGGCAGCAGGTACTTTGGCATATAAAACAAGCTCGCCATCGACACGTATACGGACATTCATATCTTCGGGAGTAGGATCCATATGGATATCACTTGCACGTTTTCTTGAAGCATCAATTAACATAGCATTTACGATATCTACTACAGGTTGGTTCGCATAATCATATTCTGTAAACATAGCAATCACTTTCTCCCTTTATTCTACATATTATTGTAACATGACTTATTTTAAATTACAATTTTGACATGATGGAATTGGAATCTTCTTTCAAAAAAGCTGTCAATTGTTTGACATTTTTTGGCTCTTGCACTTGCACAAAACTGGTGGAAAATAGAATCATTTCATACGAGAAATGTCAAATAATTTTAAGAAGAAATATTCGTCATCTGGATATCCATAAGCTTATCTTCTTAAAGTTTTAATTTTGTTATTATTTAAACAACATTTTTTTAATATAGATCTGAAGCATGACTATTTAAGTTATCAAAAATTAATATTTATTACGGATGGAGCT
>CAYQKO010000106.1:0-4160 GCA_964418205.1 uncultured Muribaculaceae bacterium | reverse complement strand
AGATAATTAAGAGTTATCCATCAATTATAAAGTTATTCCAGTAAAAAAAGAAACGGAGATATGTAAAATGAAGATTATACAATATACAGAGGATATGAATGCTAAAGTATATACTTTTATTCAAAATGTATTTAAAGAAAATTCAAGACAATTTGATCCCGGCAAAAAAGATGCAGACATTCTTAATATCAAGGATAATTACATGTGTGAAGGAAATTTTTGGTGTCTAACAAATTCTAAAAATACTATTTGCGGAACAATTGCATTGCGCAAGTTGAAAGATTGCTATGAAATTCGACGTTTTTTTATTTTAAAAAAATATCAAGGCTGTGGCTATGGAACTAGTTTGTTAAATACAGCAATTAACTTTGCAATTGATTGCAATTGTAATTTGCTTAAAGCTGCGACTATGTCAAATGGGTATGCCGCTCAACATCTTTTTAGAAAGAATGGATTTGTAAGAACTGAATGTTACAATAAAAGTAGCGCGGATATTTTTTTTCAGTTTGAAATAACCGACGTATCTGCATATACATATAAACTACGCTATCTGAAAAATAAGTTTGATACATCGTTGATATTAAACCCAACCGAAAACGTCCCCTTCTTATATGATACAAATTCTACAAATTTTTTCTCCGGTCTTTATGTCAGTGAGCGCTTTAAGGATGTAAATGATAAGGTGATATTTGCAGGAAGGAATGAGTATATTGATTTTTTCCAGTATATAAAAAATAAATGGAAGCACGAATTAAATGCACAAGATGTCGACTTAAAATCATTGGCGGGATTAAATGCTCATTTAATTTTATTTCTTTGCATATTAAAACCCCAAGACAAAGTTATGCTTTTGCCTGAAATATGTGGTGGACATTTTGCCACCGAGCAAATCTTAAAAAATATCGGTGCTTCAACTTACCAAATGATTCCTGATTGTGAACATTTATGCGTAGATTCAGAAAAAACACTACAATTAATAGAAAACGAAAAGATAGATTATGTATTCGTAGACCGCAGCGAAGGACTTTACTACGAAGATTTTTCTTGGCTGCAAAAAAGTTTACATTGTTACAAAATATTTGACGCATCACAATATATTAGTTCTATTTTATGTAATCATTTTATAAATCCATTTGATATGGGATTTGATATGATAATAACAACCTTGCACAAAAATTACCCGGGACCGCAAAAAGGATTAATTGCAGTTAAAAAAACAGATAATGTTTGGAATCAGTATTTGGCTCAAGCCAAAACTTATATAAGCAATACACATCCCAAAGCAATTGCAGACTCATTATTACCTTTAAACAATAGGGATGATTTTAATACATATTGTCAAACCTGCAGTTCTTGTGTATATCTGCTTGAAAAAATGTTAGAGGGGTATAACGTTCCTATTGTCAAGCGGAATAAGAAATTTGTTCCGACACAACATATTTGGATTTTATGTGCAAACAAGCATGAAAGCTATAAATATTATTTGAAGTTAGAAGCACTGGGACTTCTTACCAATTACCGGTTGCTGCCATATAACCTCGGATATGGTTTGCGGATTGGATTAAATGCTGCTGTTTTGTCCGGATTAAATGATGAACACATTCCGGATCTGGCAAAAATCATGAGTGATGCGTACTTCAATGATATCACTCCTCGGCTTATAAAAAAATGTTGTAAATTCATTAAAAATGTAAAGGCTACTGCATAATAATAGGGTAGGCTTTTATAATTGAAATAACGCTCATACGCGATTTGTCATTCCTTTGCAGAAATTTTATTATATCAATCTCGCGCTGATATTCTTGGTGCTCTTCAAGAATATCAGCCATTTTTTGTATAGCCTCAACTTCTTCTCTTGCGTCAGAAAGCATAGCAAACCGATACAAAGTTTCTAGAAATTCAATTCTTATCATGCCATACTCGTTTTTATATTTTCTGTATATTTTCTTTGCTTTATTCAAATTTTTTTTGATTTCTGTATCATCGAATTTATTATTTCCGGATGTAAAAAACTCTTGAGATTGTAGATTTTTTACTATATATAATTTTGCAAGCAACGTTTCACAGTATGCAACATGTACACTAACTCTGTTTATTTCTGCATTGGAAAGAAATTTCATTATTTTTGTGTAAAAATCCGAAAAATTCTTCATGTTTTCCGGGTTAAACAGCATCAAATCGATGCATTTTAATTCACAAGCACTTACTGATTTTTGCTTTTCTATCCCATTTCTTAGTGCAGCTCTATAATAGGAATATGCTTTATTATATGTATCTTGGCAATTCCTCTTATTTAAAATATCGTCTAATAGAGTTACATAATGCAATGAATTGGCATTTATGTATAAATCCACATAATACCGGTACATTGTTTTGTCATAGTTCTCACGCATGAATTTCAAAAAGCCGGATTTTAAATCTTCTGTTGGCATACCTTTCAAAATATGTAAACTGCGAATAATATCAGTATAACAGCGTTTTATTAATTCAAAATGAATATCATTCACTGACTCACTTTTTTCTAAATTTAATAATTTATCTAATAGATCCTTATAGCTTTTTAAATTAAAATTCCCGCGTTCTGTTTCGATATGTAACCACCAGTATTCTGCATATAACGCATACCTACTTCCGGCAGACATTAGCCTCTTTATATATGCATCATTATTCCTTAAAACTGATGGATCTGTGTCACCATGAGTTGCCTCTATAATTCTGAGCATTGTAGCATATTTTGTGTCATCTGTTGGAGCTTTTTCAATAAGTTTATTATATTTTTCAAATGCCTGTTCCTGACAGCTATTGTAAAAAAGTAATGTACCTAACTCATAAAGAAACATGTTCTCCTTATTAGGGTCGAACGTTAACTCCTCTTTCAAGGCGTGATACAGCGTCACATAGTTCCCGCAGTTTAATGCCTTTCCAAAAAGTATTTCTTTTTCCTTCATATCCTGCTTTAAAAGATATTCATATGGCAAATATACCATGCTCAACCATGCGCTTTCCGGAAACTTATCGGAGTTTTTCAGCATTATAAAAATTGCTTTGAAATTATGTGAAGTATTCCAAAATATTTTTTGATTTTTGATTATAGCCATACGATTTTTGAGAATGATGTAGCTATGATCAAAAGGAAATCTTTTTATCAAGCCTTTGCGTAAAAGTACTCTTATTATTAATTTGAACTTTCGGATAGAATAACCACGGTTTAAAATTGAAAAGACTTCCTTAATTGCAACAAGTGTTGTGGACAATGAAATATAGTATATAATTAGAAACACATTTTTCTCTTGGTCACTTAACCTAATATAAACATCTCTAAAATCATGTGTATCCTTTTCATCTGTTAAAAACATGTAATTATCGTGCATGAATTTAACTGCAAGTGAATTATCTCGTTCAAAACCCATTTTATTCGCATCAACTAATAGGATGAAAGTTCCTGCAGCGCTGTTGATTGTGTTAAGAAGATTTGCACAAAATGTCTCTCCCATGGTTTCTAAGTTATCCACAATTAAAAGTGATTTTTCATATTGGATGCTATAGAGTTGTTCTTTTTCGTTGCAAAAGAAATCCAAAATGTCACTTTTCCTATTTTTACAATCTATATATATAATATTTTCCGTCCAATTTAATTGCTTTAATAAATCTTTATCTTTAGTATGTTGTGATAAAAATATAAATATAGAAGTGGTTTTTCCGATATTTGCCTTTCCATAAATTAATATGCCTTTTCCATTTTGGATATTAGATTTTATCCATGAGCATACCTCGGCTTGCATGGGGGTCTGTGAAAATAATAAAACATTTGATTTAAATTTTTTAATCAAAAGAGTATGAAAAAAAGATTGCTTATTAAAAGTCATTCTCACAATGATTTCAACTAAACTAATTATTCCGGAAAGCCCAATAATGATAATCCATATATTCCACTTTTTTTCATCTTGAGTAACAATCATTGAAATAAAAACAGAAGTGAGTAGTGTTAGGCCCCATACACCTTGTATAATATCAACTAATTTTAGTGCTATTTTTTGAGTCCTTGTATAAATTGTAAACTTTTTTGTTATCATATTATCCTCGGTAAATTGTTCTAACTTTTTTCGGATAACTCTTAATTATCTGTTTATTATTGAAGTGGGCAATCCTCAATTAATTGG
>CAYQKO010000105.1:0-4227 GCA_964418205.1 uncultured Muribaculaceae bacterium | reverse complement strand
TAAAAAACTGTTTTACAAATGAAAAAACTGGTGTTATAATACTTTCATCAGATATAAGTGGGCAAAAAATCCCACTTTTATTATTGAGAGGATGATGTGGACGTGTTAGAAAAAATTAAAAAAGCGATAAGTGAACCGCTTAGGAAAATGGATATTGTTGTGGATCACATGGAATATGTGAAAGACGGTAGTTATTATTTTCTAAATATTACTTTAGATCGAGTCAATGGTTTAGATTTAGATACAGTCGTAGATGCAACAAATATTATCAATCCAATTTTAGATGAATTAGATTTAATTGAAGAATCTTATATTCTAGATGTATCAAGTAAAGAAAGGAATGAGAAAGATGAATAGTGCAGAATTTATTAAAGCTTTGAATCATATTACGGAAGAAAAGGGAATCAGCAAAGATGTTGTTTTTGATGCAATGGAGCTTGCTTTAGCAACTGCTTATAAGAAAAATTTTCAATCGAAAACGAATGTGAAAGTAAAGATTGATAGAGAAACAGGGGATATTAAAGTTCTTTCTTATTATGTCGTCGTGGATGATTTTGATGACGGGACTGAAACAACAGATGAAGAAGGAAATATTGTTCGTATCCCACCAGAAATTAATGTGGATGCTCAAATTCTTTTAGAAGAAGCAAGAGAAATGGATCCTACCATTCAAATAGGGGATACCATTGAAAAAGAAGTGACTCCAAAAGACTTTGGTCGTGTTGCTGCCAGTACTGCCAAACAAGTATTGACTCAAAAAATTAGAGAAGCGGAACGTGCTAGTATTATGGAAGAATTTTCGGATAAACAAGGAGAAATGATGATGGGACTTCTTGCCATGGAAGACCAACGAAATTACTATGTTGATTTAGGAAAATCAAGAGGGATTATGTCAAAATCTGAAACGATTCCAGGGGAAACATTGAAAATGGGAACCAATATACGTGTTTATATTACAAAAGTAGAAGAAACTTCAAAAGGGCCTCTTATTTTATGCTCTAGAAAACATTATGGTTTTGTAAAAAGACTATTTGAAACAGAAATACCTGAACTTGTAGATGGAACAATCGAATTATACCAAGTCGTTCGTGAACCCGGTATTCGTAGTAAAGTTGCCGTGTATTCTAATGACGAACATGTTGATCCAATTGGTGCTTGTATTGGAGAACGTGGTTCAAGAATTGCTAGTATATTAAAAGAATTAAATGGGGAAAAAATTGATTTAGTTAGATATTCTGATAATCCTACAGAATTTATTGCAAATGCTTTATCTCCTGCGAAAGATGTTACAGTAAACATTACTGATCCAATGAAAAAAGAAGCCTTAGCAATCGTGAATGATGATAATCTTTCTTTAGCGATTGGAAAGAAAGGGTCTAATATTAAATTAGCAAGCCGTTTAACAAAATATAAAATTGAAGTAAAAACTTTAAAACAAATTAACGAAGAAGGAAATAAATAAAGTATGAAGCAAAGAAAAATACCTATGAGAACTTGTGTCGTTACAAGAGAAAAATTTCCAAAAAAAGAGTTAATTCGGGTTGTTAGAACCCCAGAAAGTAATGTTGAAGTCGATGCTTCCGGCAAGAAAAATGGAAAAGGGGCTTATCTAAAATTAGAGAAAGAAGTCATTTTAAAAGCTCGTCAGAATAAAGCTTTAAATCGAGCTTTAGAAATTGAAATACCTGAAAGTATTTATGAAGAATTAGAGAGTTTATGTAAAGAATAAAAATAGAAAGGATGTGTATTATATGACTGTAAAAGAATATGCAGAAAGTGTTAACCTTACGGTTGCCGAAATATTAAAGAAATGTGAAACATTAGGAATTGAAGTAAAAACTCCTCAAGATGTTTTATCGGATGATGATGTAATTAATTTGGATTTTGCAACAAATTTGATTAGTACGGATAGTGAATCATCATTTGAAGATGAAGATAGTATCGATGAAGTAGTAGAAGATTTAGTGGCTACTACAAATATTCATACAATGGATTCGGAAACAAAAAAGCAGAAATTAAAAAAACGTAGTGAAATAGAATCTAGTAAATCGGAGTATCTGAATAAGAGAAAAGAAATGTACAAGCACAAAGAAAAATTAATGACCAATCAAGTAGATGAGGATTTAGTACTATATAAAAATAACATGAGTGTTGCACAGTTAGCAGAGGCTTTGAATATAAGTGGTGCAGATATTATTAAAAAGCTTATGGGACTAGGACTTATGGTAAACTTAAATCAAGGGATTGATTTTGAACAAGCAGAGCTGATTGCTTTAGATTATGGAAAAACCCTAAAAAGAGAGGAAACACAAGATGTAACAAACTTTGAAGAATTTGAAGTAAATGATAAAGAAGAAGATTTGGTTTCAAGACCAGCTGTTGTAACGATTATGGGACATGTTGACCATGGAAAAACAACTCTTTTGGATTATATTCGCCATAGTAAAGTCGTGGAAGGTGAATTTGGAGGAATTACACAACATATTGGTGCTTATCAAATTGAACACAATGGGCAAAAAATAACTTTTATTGATACTCCAGGACATGCTGCTTTTACACAAATGCGGGCTAGAGGTGCTAGTGTTACAGATATTGTTATCATTATTGTGGCCGCGGATGATGGCGTGATGCCTCAGACAAAAGAAGCTATTGATCATGCCAAAAGTGCAGGTGTTCCAATTATTGTAGCTGTAAATAAAATTGATAAACCGAATATTAATATTGAACGAGTTATGCAAGAAATGAGTGAAGCTGGTATTACTCCTGAAGCATGGGGTGGAGATGTTCCATTTGTAAACATTTCGGCTCATACTGGGGAAGGTGTGGATTTACTTTTAGAAACCATTCAGACAATAAGTGAGGTAAATGGTTATAAAGCAAACCCTTCAAGATATGCAATGGGTACCGTTATTGAATCGAAAATGGATAAAAACATTGGTGGTGTTGCCTCTTTACTTATTCAAAACGGAACACTTCGTTTAGGAGATCCTGTTGTGGTAGGAGCTTTCTCTGGACGTGTCCGAACCATGAAAAATGATTTAGGCAATTCGATTGTTGAAGCTGGGCCTTCTACACCTGTAGAAATAACTGGGCTTTCAGACAATCCAAGTGCTGGCGATAAATTTATGGCGTTTGAAACAGAAAGTGAAGCGAAAAGCGTTGCCTCAAAACGTTTAGCAGCGATGAAAGAAATGAAAAATAAAAAAGAAGTGGTTTCTTTAGATGAGTTATTTGCCAAGATTCAATCGGGTCAAAAAGAAATTAATGTTGTTTTAAAAGCCGATGTTCGTGGTAGTGAAGAAGCAGTCAAATCCTCTTTAGAAAAAATTGATGTTGAAGGAGTTAAAGTAAACGTGATAAGAAGTGGTATTGGAACCATTACCGAAAGTGATGTTGTTTTGGCGAATGCTTCCAATGCAATTATCATTGGTTTTAATGTCATGCCTTCTTCTATTACAAAGGAAGTTGCAAAAGAATATGGTGTAGACATTCGCCTTTATACTATCATTTATAAAGTAATGGAAGAAATGGAATTAGCAATGAAAGGACTATTAGAACCTGAATTTGAAGAAAAAACGTTAGGTACTGCGGAGATAAGAAAAATATTTACTTTTTCAAAAGTTGGTAAAATTGCAGGATGTTATGTTACAGATGGGACTTTAAAATTAGGTGCCAATGCCAGGGTCATTCGAGATGGTGTAATCATTTATGATGGGAAAATCGCTTCTGTTCAAAGAGAAAAAGATCAAGTAAAAGATGTGAAGAAAGGTTTGGAATGTGGAGTAACTTTGGAAAACTACAGTGATATTAAAGAGGGGGATATCATTGAAAATTATGAAATGGTGGAGATAAAAAGATGAGTATAAAAATTCGTCGTATTAACAGTGAACTTGTGAAAACCATTTCGGAAATATTGCTTTTGGAAACCAATGATGAATTTTTAAAGACAGTTACCATTACTGGTGCAGATGTTTCAAAGGATTTATCCATTGCGAAAGTTTATTTTACCAGCTTAGATCCTAGAGAAAAAAAAGACTTAGAAAAAGATATGGAAGAAGCGAGTGATTTTATAAGAAAATTTGTAGCTGAAAAAATGGATTTAAGACAAACTCCTAAGTTAAAATTTATCTTTGATGAGTCTATTGAATATGGAAATAAAATAGAACATATTATCAAAACGATTCATGATAATGAAAACGATTCTATTTAGTTTGCTGTTAGGAAAGA
>CAYQKO010000104.1:0-4293 GCA_964418205.1 uncultured Muribaculaceae bacterium | reverse complement strand
CCCCCCCCCCGTGTCAATTTACAATTGCTTGACAGGGAAAAATTTTACGTATATAAACTTAATAACTACGATGTTTTCTAGAATTACGAATATTTTTCTTCTTTTCTTCTCTTTTCTTTACTCCAGGTTTTTCATAATGTTTTCTCTTTTTTACTTCAGAAGGGACACCACTTTTTGCAACAACGACTTTCCATCTTTTTAATGCCTTATCAATATCGCCATCTTTAACAATAACTTTGTTGGAATTCATGCTTTTTCACCCTCCCTTCGTAATTTCTACAATTGATTATAACACTTGGAAATTAAGTATGCAAGCGAAAAAAAGCCAATTATGGCGATTTGTAATAGATTTAAAGGCTATGAATTACACGAGTTTCTATACTATAAAAATAAAGTTCAAAACTATTCCTCTTATCTTATGAAACTAAAAGAAAAAGCTTCCATATTTAAACGCTCATCAATTCTTTTTCTTTTTCTTTATACTTTTCATCAACAATCTTATTAAATTTATGAATCAATTCTTGAATATTTTCTAATTCACGTTTTTCTTCATCTTCTGGAAGTTCTAACTCTTTAATTTCATTATTCGCATCTTGACGAATATTTCTCAAAGCAATCTTAGCTTCTTCACTGATAGCTTTCGCTTGTTTTACATATTCTCTTCTTCTTTCTTCCGTTAATTCCGGTATCGTTAAAATAATCATCTCTCCATTATTCACAGGTGTAATTCCTAAATTTGCCTCATTCATTGCCCGTTCCATTTCCTTTAATACACTTCTATCAAAAGGTTTGATAAACAATTTTCGAGCCTCAGGAACAGTAATGTTCGCCAAACTCTGAATAGGAGATAAAGCTCCATAATAATTCACCATAATCCCATTTAACATAGCTGGATTCGCTCTTCCAGCACGAATATTTAAAAGTCTTAAATCCAATGACTCTATTGCTTTCTGCATTTGTTTTTCTGTATCCATAATTTTTACCATCTCTTTCTTTATTTTTCTATAATACCATTTTGTGCCAAAAACTTTTCTAATTCACTCATATCTTTTTTTCCCACAGTTTCATCTTGTAATACCCCATCTTTAAAATACATTAAATAAGGAGTATATGTAATATTTTTAACAATTCGACTATCTAGATTTATAAACTGTTGCATTACTGTCATACTACTATCATACAAGTTCCTATCGATATAATATAAAGGAATGGGTAATGTTTTTATTTCTTCCTCCAAAACAGGCAGATACTTTTCACAAGTATAACAATCCTCTTGCGAAGATAACAAGAGAAAAGTCTCTTGATTTTCAATTTTATCTAAAACATCTTCCAAACTTAATCCTTCTAAAAAACTAATTTGATAAGATTCTGAGGTTCCACCACCAAATACTCGATTGGTTGGATTCGGATTCACTTCTAAAAAACGCAACACAATTTGATCTCCAAAAGCTAATAAAACAATTACAATCACAATGATTACACAATAAATTACTTCCTTTTTCTTATCATCAATATTTCCTTTTATTTTCTCCTTCACATTTCTTCCTCCAAATATTCTTGTATTATCAAACGGAATTCTATCTTTTTTTCATTTTCTCTCGATACAGTCCAATAATCATCCACACTTGTATCTCCACGAATAATAGAAGTTTCATCATCATAGAAAATAATATTACCATCTTTCACTATAACAACAGTAGGAGCATAAATATCCATTACCTCCTCATCCAAAACAGGAAGATAACTTGATAATTGAGAAACAATTTTCTGATAATTTTGGTTATTACTACTACGATCCTGTTTAAAATTATAATAATAAATCTCTTGAATATTATTTTTCATAGCTACTTCATTTAATAACTCTGCATACTTACTACTCCATTTATTTTCTGGGAACGCCATAAAAATAATAGCATCGCCCGTATTCATCATTTTTAAAATTTCTTCCGCAGTCTTATATACAAAAATATTTTTCGAAGAAATGCCATATTCTTCCGTAAACCTTTCATTATCTGTTAGATTACTTTTAGAAAGGCTATAATTTTTTTGGCCAAGATAAATAAAAGCGGCAATTAGAAACACAAAACTAATCATATAGAAAATTTTTTGCCATAACGGCATCTCTTTTCTTTCTGCTTTCATGTTTAACACGCTCCTATAAATATTATATCAAGTAACCAAAAAGAAAAAAAGACACTTTCTCAAAAAAATGTCTAAAATCGTGAAATAAAAATTCTATTCCTCTTTTTCTTAATAAAAATCACCATAGTTTTCTATGATGATTCTACCATACTATCAAATCAAGAAACATTTGTTTACAAAAGGTACATATAAACTAATTTCCGTTTACTTGACTCATAACTTCAGCTGCGAAGTCATCATTTCTTTTTTCCATTCCTTCGCCAACTTCATAACGAATTGCTTTTACAATTTCGCCACCGTTATTTTTGACATAAGTATTCACGGAAATACCACTATCTTTAATAAAAGCTTGTTCTGTCAAACAAATTTCTTTATAGAATTTTTGAATTCTTCCTTCTACCATTTTTTCAGCAATTTCAGCAGGTTTTCCTTCATTCATAGCAAGCTCTTTTTGAATTTCTTTTTCACGAGCTACCACTTCTTCAGGAACATCACTCACAAAAACATATTCCGGTCTCATCGCAGCTTGTTGCATAGCAACATCTTTCGCAACTTCTTCCCTTGCACCTTTTAATACGACTAAACTAGCAATCTTACCACCCATATGAATATAACTTCCTAAAGTTTCCCCTTCATTTAAAGTTACAATTTCAAAACGACGTAATGATAATTTCTCACCAATTTTAGAAGTTTTTGCAATGATTAAATCTTTAATTGTTCCTTCTTTCGTTGGAAGTTCCATAGCTTCCTCTAATGTTTTTGCTTCACTCTTTAATAAAGATGCACCAATTTCTTCTATCATATGAACAAACTCTTCGTTTTTACTAACAAAGTCTGTTTCAGAATTCATTTCTAATATCACAGCTTTGTTGCCATCAATAAAAATATTTGCTAATCCTTCTGCAGCAATACGACTTTCTTTTTTTGTTGCCTTTGAAATACCTTTTTCTCTTAGATAATCTTCTGCACCAGCCATATCTCCATTTGTTTCCGTAAGAGCTTTTTTACAATCCATCATTCCAGCTCCAGTTTTTTCTCTTAACTTTTTAACCATTTCTGCGGTTATCATAAACTCAAATCCTTTCTATAAATTCTATTTATTGAACTCAACAATTAATTCATCTTTTTTCATGGAGGAATAACCTTTAATTCCCTTTTCTTTTGCAATAGCTTTTAATTCAGCTAAAGATAATTTACTATAATCAACCGTTTCAACCACTTCTTCTTGTTTTTCTTCCTTTACTTCAACATTCGAATGTTCTTTTTCACTTTTAGAAGATCCTTCTTCATCAGATGAATAATCTACCATTTCTAAATTTCTAGATTCACAAATCGCGTTATTTAATGCACCAATTACTACTTTAATAGCTTTTACAGCATCATCATTTCCAGGAATTACATAATCCACATCATCTGGATCACAATTTGTATCAATTAACCCAAATACAGGAATATTTAATTTTCTAGCTTCACGAATTGCATTGACTTCCTTTTTCGAATCAATAATAATTAATGCTTGTGGTAATTTTACCATATCACGAATACCAGAAAGTAAACGGTTTAATTTTTCATATTCTTTCTTTAATCCAATAACTTCTTTCTTAGGTAAAACCTCAAATACACCATCTTTTTCCATTTTTTCAATTTCTTCAAGTCGATTCACACGACGACGAATTGTACGAAAATTTGTAAGTGTTCCACCCAACCAACGTTCCGTAACATAAAAAGAATTACTTCTTGCAGCCTCTTCTTTAATGACTTCACCAGCTTGCTTTTTTGTACCAACAAATAAGAAAGTACCTCCATTATCTGCAATAGATTTTATTTCAGCATAAGCAGCCTCCATGCACTCTACAGTTTTGCCTAGATCAACAATATAAATATCATCTCTAGATCCATAAATATAAGGTTTCATTTTTGGATTCCATCTTTTTGTTTGATGTCCAAAATGAACTCCAGCTTCTAATAATAAATTTTTAGAAACAACGCTCATAAAAACATCCTCCTTCGTTATACTTCTGCTTGGATCTTCTCGAGCATTCTCACTCTACGCCGAGAGCACTTGAAAATGCCGATCCCCAATACATGTTTATTTGCTTTTATTAAGCAAATATATTTTATCAAACTTTTCTAGAAGAAACAAGAAATTTT
>CAYQKO010000103.1:0-4310 GCA_964418205.1 uncultured Muribaculaceae bacterium | reverse complement strand
TATGAAAAGAAAAAGAGAAATAACTTTGCCAAAATATTGTTTGGCTGAAGAACTTATTAATTCCATTAGTCATGGGATAGGAGGGGGTCTTGCTATTGCAGCCTTGGTTCTTTGTGTTGTGAAATCTTCGACGCCTCAAGCGGTGGTTTCTTGTGCCATTTATGGTTCTTTAATGATTTTGCTTTATATTATTTCTTGTATTTATCATGCTTTAAGTCCTAATTTGAAAGCCAAAAAAGTTTTAAGAGTTATGGATCATTGTAATGTAATGCTTATGGTTGCAGGAACTTATATGCCAATTTGTTTGTCCTTGCTTTGGGGAAATTTGGGTTGGATTTTGTTTTCAATTGTTTGGGTTGTCACTATTTTAGCAGTGGTATTTAATGCCATAGATGTGGATAAATATCAGTTCCTCTCAGTTTTGTGTAACTTGGTTTTGGGATGGGGAATATTAGTTTTATTCAATCCCTTGAAAGAGGTATGCCCACTCTGTGGTATTTTGTGGTTATTTTTAGGAGGGGTTATCTATACGTTAGGTTCTATTTTATATGGAATTGGTAACAAAAAGCCTTTTTTTCATTCTGTGTTTCATTTTTTTGTGTTAGGTGGTTCTATTTGTCATTTTTTCTTTATTTATTTCTATTGTATTTAATTAGAAAGGTATGAAAAATATATGAATGAATAAGATATGGAAATCAATCCACTGAAATAGGGACTTTATGCGAGAATGGAGAAACGAATTTAGGTTCTTATTCTTTGTATTTTCCTTATGATGTGGCTGGTAAAGATTATTATGCTATGATATTGTGTTATCGTAATAGTTCGAATACATCAAAAAAAATTTTACGAACTGGAAAATGCTCCATTCATTTTATTGATGATAGGAAAAAGTATTTTAAAGAAGCAGTTCGTTTAAGATATCCTGGGGAAACAACAGAAGAAAAGATGAGGGATACTATATTTCATTTAGTAGATGGGAAAAGAAGTTTGGAAAATAAAGAAAAGCAGTTTCAAAGATAATTCAAGGATCTTTTCAAGTGTTTGGGTGAAAGGGTTGAATGGTGTAGAAAGTAGTAGTTTTCCAAATATGCCGATTGATTTTGTGATAACAAAAACTTTTGGTATACGAAATGTAAAAGAGCTATAAAGGAACCAATTCCTGCGAACAAAGGAGTTCGTTTGGATACTGTAAAATATGTGGCATCTCGGTTGGATCCAGAAGTTAAATTTACCGATGAAGCGTGTATGAGATTCATTAAGGTTCCAAGAGTCTTGTGCTAAAAGGATGTATTTCTTGGGCTAAGGAAAATAATGTTACTCTGATTACGGAAAAAAAATGGAAATCATTCAAGATAAAAGAAATATAGAAAAGAAATGATTTATTTTTTCTTTTAAGAAAATTGTAAAATTTTTATCCTGTTCTTGAATAAATGAGTTCTTAAGTGTATACTTGAAATAGATGGTGATAGTTATGCTTAAAAGGATTTTAAGTGGTATTGTGTTAGCACTGATATTGATTCCCATTGTAATTGCTGGCGGAAAATCATTTTTAATTGCTGTAGGAATTATTGCAATTTTAGGTTTTAAAGAGTTTCTTGACTTACGGAAGAGTCACGCGAATATTCCAAGTGGTATTGCCTTGTTTTCCATGGTCGCTTTACTTGTTCTAATCTTTTACGAATACGAAGTGCATGGACAGCCCAGTGGGATTAGTATGACTCCTTTAGTAACAATTAGTATTGTGCTTTTATTTCCTACTATGTGTCCTTATAAGAATGGGACATATGAAACGAAAGATGCTTTTTATCTTATTGGGGTTCTTCTCTTTTTAAGTACGGCTTTTCATGGCGTGATTTATATAAGAAATAGAAATATTTATTTACTTGTTTATTTACTTCTTGTATCTATTACAACGGATGTTTTTGCTTTTTTCATCGGTAAATACTTTGGAAAGAAAAAAATATTTCCAAATATAAGTCCGAATAAAACTTATGCTGGAAGTATTGGTGGGGCTGTAGTAGGAACAATCGTTCCAACATTATTTTATTCTTTTGTCATTGCAAGAGAAAATATCATTGCTATTCTTGTTATGAGTTTTATTTTATCCGTTGTTACTCAATTCGGAGATTTATTATTTAGTAAAATTAAAAGGGAAAATGGGATAAAGGATTTTTCTGATTTGATACCAGGACATGGTGGTATTTTAGATCGGTTTGATAGTTTCATTTTTGTAGTTCTTGCTTATATGATAATTATGAGATTTATATAGAAAGAAGGAAGAAGGATTATTATGTGGATATTTAGTTTACTTATTTTTATTCTTGTTTTAGGAATTATTATTTTAGTACATGAGTTTGGCCATTTTATTTGTGCAAAAAAATCAGGTGTGTTTATTTATGAGTTTTCTATAGGTATGGGACCAGTTGTTTATTCTCATAAAGGAAAAGATGGTATTTCTTATAATATTCGAGCTTTACCTATTGGAGGATTTGTCCAAATGGCGGGTGAAGTGTATGAGGATGATAATAAAATTCCTAAGGACAAGTTTTTGTGTAACCGACCTTGGTATCAAAGACTTGCTATTTTGGTTGCAGGAGTGTTTAATAATTTTCTTTTGGCAATTCTTCTATTGTTAGTTATGGCTTTTATATGGGGACCTACAAGCAATTCTTCCAAAGTTTTAAGTGTTCAAGAAAATTCAGCTGCAAGTGCTTCTGGAATGAAAAGTGGAGATATTATTACAAGTATTAATGGACATGAATTTTCTTCTTGGGATGTAGGACAAATATACTTGTATTATAAAAATGATAGTAATGTTTATAGTTTTGGAGTTATTCATGAAGATGGTACGGAAGAAGTTTTATCTTTAGTACCAAAAATAACAACGGATGAAGATGGGAATGAAACAAAAGTGTTTGGAATTCAAATTGATAATAGTCGAAAGAAGACCGTATGGGAATGTATCAAATATGCTTTTCAAAAATTTATAGATGTCATTCATTCTATGATTATTACGGTTTGGGGACTTATCAGTGGCCAACTTGCTTTAAATAATTTATCTGGACCTGTTGGAATTTATAAAGTAATTGATCAAAGCGTTCAATATGGTATTCAGCAAGTGATTTATATTGTCGCTTTCTTATCCATCAATGTTGGCTTTATTAATATTTTACCTTTTCCTGCTTTTGATGGTGGACATGTCTTCTTTATGATTTTAGAAAAAATTAAGGGAAGTAAAATTAATGCTACATTTGAAAATACATGTAATTTAATAGGCTTTGCTTTACTTATGTTATTAATGATTTATATTACGATTCAAGATATTATAAGGTTCTTTTAGATGAAAATAGAAGATCCTAAAGTGAGTAAGGTTTTTGAACAAGACTTTTTGGCTTCTTGTTTGGAAAAGCAGTTTCTAAATGGACTATTTCTAGGCGATGTTTTAGAAAAGTTAAGCTTGGAAAGTGTTGAAGTGGATACCTGTGTTTTTAAGAAAATGAATTGGTGTTATTCTGAGTTTTTAGAAGCAAGTTTTTTGGATGTCGTTTTTGAACATTGTGATCTATCTAATATCCATTTTGATAAAGCTTATTTGAATCGAGTAGAATTTCGTCATTGTAAATTACTTGGAACAAATTTTATGGGAGCTTCTTTAAAAAATGTTAAGTTTATAAATTGCAATTTAAAATATACGAATTATACGGATGCGACTTTAAATAAAGTATTGTTTTCGGAAAGTGATTTAACGGAAAGCTTGTTTTTTGAATCAAAAGTAAAACAAATTGAATTTCAAAAAAATGAAATTGTCAAAACTGAATTTATTCAAGTACCGTTAGCAGGTGTTGATTTTCGTAATAATTGTTTTCATAATCCACGTTTTGATAAATTTTCTATAACTGGTATTATTTTGAGTCCTGAACAATGTTTTGTTTTAGCACCTTTATTACAAGTTATTGTCAAAAATGAATGAGATTTATGCTACAATAACCCCATGTTCTAATAGCTCAGTTGGATAGAGCGTTAGCCTCCGAAGCTAAAGGTCGAGAGTTCGAATCTCTCTTAGGACACCAGATTGATTGATAACTCGAACTTCGAGTCGCGATAGAAGACGCACTTGATAAAAGTGCGTTTTTATGTTATTATGAATATGTCAAGGAAACTTGCATAAGATAAAAAAGAGGGAATACTTAACATCGCAAAGTTGAGTACTCACCAAATTGGTTTGCACTTAATCTTGTTAGATTGAGTGTGTTTTCTTTTTATAATTCATTATTATTTAAATAATAGAAGAATAAGTAGAATGATGATAA
>CAYQKO010000102.1:0-4389 GCA_964418205.1 uncultured Muribaculaceae bacterium | reverse complement strand
TCAAAACGATTCATGATAATGAAAACGATTCTATTTAGTTTGCTGTTAGGAAAGATATTACTTTTTCCTGACAGCTTTTTTTGAAATTCAAAAATTTCTATAAGTAATATACTTATGGAAAAACATAAGAAAATTCCTATAAAATTATTGCTTTTATTTTTGCACATGTTTGGAAGGAGGGAGTTTTCAATGAAGAGCAAAAAGACTTTTTTAGGAGTTGGTTTATTACTTGCTATTTTAGTTTTAGGTATTGGTTATGCAGCAATTACTGGAACCAATTTAGTAATTAGCGGTACTGCAACAGCAAGTCCAAATGATGATAACTTTAAAGTTACGTTTGATACGACTGCTACCGTTACTACAGGTAGTTACACTTCTAAAACGGATGGCGCTGTAACAGTGGCTGGAGAATATACGGATGAATACAACGCTACAATTACTGTATCTGGTTTAACTAACATTGATGATTATGCAACGGCAACTTATACGATTCATAATGAAAGTGATGATTTAGATGCTAGTTTAGCAGCTGCAATCACTACAGGTGCTGATTCATCTTATTTTGATGTATCTTATGCATTTAAAGATGATGCAACAACACTTGCTCATGGAAGCAGTACTACTGTTACCGTTACAGTGAAATTAAAGAAAACTGTAATTGAGGAAAAAACAGAAAATGTAGAAATCACGATCACACCTACAGCTGTGGAATCCAAATAAACAGTGATGCTTTTGGCGTAAAATAGGCAAAGAGAGGATAGAAAATGAGTAAAGATAAAATGAAAAGTTATGTTTTCGAAATTGTATTATTGTTTCTCGCTTTCTTTGCACTTTTTATGCCAAATGTAATAAGTAAAATTACTTTGGCTGGTGTTTTAAGTATTTACACTGTTATTGTATGTAAATTCTTAAAAAAAAGAAATATTTTATCTACCAAAACAAAACAAGTGGTTATTTTAATGACTATTTTAGGTTTTGTCTATGTTGCGTTTCTATATTGTTTGGGACTTTATTTTGGGTTTTATCATGCAACCGTAAAATTTAATTTTTGGGGTATGATTCATTATATTTTTCCATATACGGTTATTATTCTATCTACGGAAGTCCTTCGAGAGGTATTTTTAGCTCAAAAGATAAAATATTCTAAATTTCTCACATTTTTATCTATGGTACTGTTAGATATCGTTTTATTTGTGGGGGTTTACGATTTAAGTACTTTAGATGATGTCTTAACTATGATAGGACTTATTGTGTTTTCTTCGATTGCTTGTAACTTGTTTTACAATTACGTATCGATTCGATTTGGAAAGAAACCTATTATTTTTTACCGTTTGATTACGACTTTGTATGTCTATGTTATTCCTATTACACCAGATTTATATATGTTTTTTCGAACGTTTATAAGACTCGTATATCCTTATCTTGCTTATTTTTTATTGGAGTATACTTATGCGAAAAGTGAAAAGGTGGTATCTTTCCGTACAAAAAAAAGGAATCAAATTCTAAATACTGTCTTAATTGTTCTTCTATGTTTGTTTGTTATGCTTATTTCTTGTCGGTTTAAAGTAGGAATGTTAGTCATTGGATCTGGCTCTATGACTGGGGCAATCAATAAAGGGGATGCAATTTTGTTTCTGAAATTGTCTGGTGAAGAAGTAAATGTTGGAGATGTGATTGTATTTCAAAAGGACAATATCGATATAGTTCATAGAGTAGTAGAAATAAAAGAAGTGAATGGTGTATATCATTACTTTACGAAAGGAGATGCAAATGAAGAAAAGGATGAGGGATATATTTTAAAAGAACAAATTGTTGGAATTGCAAAATCTAGAATTAAGTACATTGGGTATCCTACATTATGGGTAAGAGATCTTTTCCAAATTTAGGTATGTAGGATTGAAAGGAGGAAAGTAGCATGAAAAAACAGGAAGTCCACAGGATTCTTGCAGAGGATAAGAAAAGAAAAAATACTATCATTAGTTATTTTTGTGCAATCTTTTTATTATCTGTTTTCGTTATCTGTTTGTTGTTTATTTATTTGAATAAAACGAAAACATATACGATAGAATATGAAGAAAATAGTAATTTAGATTATAAAGTTTATTTGAAAGAAAATGATTTCTATGAAGATTCTTATCTAAAAAAAGACATGTCTTATATTGCAAGTTTGATTGATTCCATTCGTGCAGACTTTCGTTACAATTTAAGTGTTGCAGAAGAAAATGTTCATTATACTTATTCCTATTCGATTGAAGCTTTGTTAGAGGTTATGGATACTACGAATAAAAGAGTACTTTATCAGAATAAAGAAAATTTAGTAGATACAAAAACATTTGATACAAGTAGCAAAGGAATTCAAATTAATGAAAGTTTAAGGATTGATTACAATTATTATAATGATTTAATAAAGAGTTTTGTTCGTATTTATGATTTAGAGGATGTCAGTAGTACTTTAACAATCCATATGTATGTAAGTGTATTAGGAGATTGTGAAGATTCTGTTTCCAATGATAACAGGGATTCTGTGATTACTTTAACGATTCCTCTTACCACAAAAACCGTTGCTATTGATATTGGAAGTGATTCTGTTTCCAACGATACTCATTTTATCGCGTGTCAACAAAATCATTTGTTAAGCCCTTTCATTTTTCTTGCTTTCCTTCTTTTCCTTATCATTGATATCTGTGTCATTATAAAGCTTATTCTTTATACGATTCAATCTAGAACTGCTCAAAATATATATGATAAAGAATTAAAGAAAATTTTAAATAATTATAAGTCTTACATTCAAAAGATTGATAATGATTTCCCTATGGAAAAATATCAAGTTTTAAAAGTAAATACATTTACGGATATGTTAGAAATAAGAGATACGATAGCATCACCGATTTTAATGGTGGAAAATAAAAAGAAAAATGGAGTGTATTTTTGTATCACTGGAAATAATAAGATTCTTTATGTGTATGGATTAAAAGTTCAAGACATCAAAAAGAAAATGAAAAGTGAGTGATTGTATGGGGAAGTATTCCTTAGGGATTTATCGTAAACCAACGAAAAAGTATCATCCATTTTTTCTTCAAAGACTTTGTTTGTCTATCCTTGTTTTTGTTACTATTTTTTTAGGGATTGGTTATGCAAAGATAACGGGTGTAGATTTAGGAATCAATGGTTTGGTAATGGCAAATGTACAAGATGGGGTGTTTATTCAAGATGTCTCTTATTATGAAAACAATAATGCTTTCCTAGAGGAATCTAGTATTCATAATTATTTTGGTTCTACTTTAAATACGACGGTTTGTTTATCGGATAGTGATACTACATCTAGTATTACTTATCAGGTAACTATTTATAATAATTCGGATATCGATTACTATTTTAGTGAAGTTTTATACAGTACAGATTTTTATGACAATACCGATATTGTTTTTGAACTCACTGGATTAGAAATGAATGATTTATTAGAAAGCTATTCTTCTCTTACTTTTACCATTACGTTTCAATATCGTAGTGAAATCGAGAGTATTACAAATAACACTTTAAATTCCTATCTTAATTTTCAATTTATTGATGGGGATGATATAAAGAATCAAACGGTAGCAGTAGATGAGTTTTATCTGTTTTTGTATGATAATATCACTCAGATAGAATATGAGAATAGTCCGTTTTGGGGTGCTTTTGTTTTGAGTGACGTTCGAAAGGATCGTGAAGATGATACCCTATTTTATGTGTCTCTTAATACCATTAAATCCATTTATAAGCAATACATTGGGGAGGATATTACTGTAGATGGAATAGATTCGGATCATACCATTATGGATTCCACTGATGCGTATGATCCTAAAAATAACAGAAAAGAAGTAACTTATGTAAAACTTGGCGGAGAAACTTTTATTGCAATTACGGATACGACCGGATTAACTCCGAATAGAACCAATATGTTTGTTGTAAATAATGTCTTAAATACAACACCAGTAGATGAATTTTATTTGTTCTTGCATGATGAGGAAGTTCTAGTTAACAGTGGAAACACTTTGATCTGGGGAGGGTTTAATTTAACAGATGTTTTAGAAAATACGGATTTTCCTAATGTATTTTATATTCCTCTTGATGAAATCGAAGAACTTTATAATACGTATCAGGAAAGTAGTTTGATTTTTGAAGATAATCCAAATATCACGATTTTGTATGCACCAAGTGCTTATCAAACAACAGAAAGCTATCGAGTGGAGGTAACTTATAAGGTGATTGAGGAAAAAACTTATATTCGTATTGAAGATACGACTGGAGCTTCACCGCATCGAACGAATCTATTTGTAAATGTGGGATAAATAGAGGCATCGTGTATAGTTGTGGGTGTAAAGTAAGGAAAAGTTTACAAAAAGAAAAAGC
>CAYQKO010000101.1:0-4408 GCA_964418205.1 uncultured Muribaculaceae bacterium | reverse complement strand
AAAGAGACCTGCAATTGAGGTCTCTTTTCGGTATCAAATATTAAGAATATTGAGTAATTTTTGAAAATCAATTTGAATTGTGTCTGGTATTCCAGAATATTTGCCATGAATATATTGATCTCGAATATTCGTATTTGCGTGAATCTTTGGATCATAATGGGTTATACATTGGATTTCTTTATCTCCATTATCAATTTCATTGATGACGTAAATACACTCTTTTGGTAAACCAGATTCCATAAGAAGTGTATTATGAGTGGTCATAATAAGTTGCCCTGTGATATTGTGATTCAATGAAAGGATTAAACTTTGTACTAATAAATCGTGAATGCCGGTATCAAATTCATCTATGATAGCAACAGACCCCATTGTTACAACCAGCATAAATGGTAATTGTTGGATAAGAGATTGTGTACCGGTTGATTCTAAAGAAAAATCAATTTCACGTTTTTCACCTGCAATCATTTTAGTTATCATAAGTTGATAGCGGATTCTATTTTCTTTTTTTGCTTTTTTATAGTATGCTTTGTCAATATCTCGATATGTGAGTTTAAAAAATTGTGTAAGCATGTCTTCTGTACGATTCAGAATCTCTTCGTTGTCTGAGGAAATATACCCTTTTTCCAAATTACCAAAAAGTTCTTTAGGTAATCCAATGAACCCCCGTTCCTGGCGACTTCCAAATTTGATTTTGCAAGATATTCTGGACAAAAATTCTAGGATAATATCAAAATTATTACTGATTTGCTCTTTAATATATTGATCCGCTTTATCATCTGATTCGTGCATCAGAATAGAAAGCAGCGAATGTTTTCCCCAGAATTTATCGCAGGCATTTTTTAATTCCAGATGAGCTTTTTTTTCAAGAAAGATCTTAGGGCTAATCATAGACTTGTCTGGTGTAATATCAAAATAAGCTCCACGATTTTTGGTTAGGGTATATTCGAGGCGTTCGTGAACAATCTGAGAATCATTGGTTTCGAGAATATACTTACCTGATTTTCCTTCAAGTCGAAAGCCGAACTCCAAGTACATAGGGCTTGTAGAACCAACCATCTTATTTTCCTTTATTATAGTCTCGATATCTTTATATTGATTTTTGATAAATCGAGCAAATTCTTCATCGCTTAGACCATCAGGATCCTGCGATAAGATAGATTGCATGATGTCTCGCACATCCATTGTACGAAGCGTTTCTGATAGCATGTAAAAAGAAGAAGCAAGATTGGATTTGCCAATACCATTTTCTCCATAAATAAGAATCAGATGCTTGGGATTTCCCTTTTTATCCAGTAGATTAAATTCAATATCACCGAAAGCTTTAAAATTTTTGAGTTTTACATATTCAAACATTTCAGCACCTCCAAGATATATTTTACACGAAAAAATACGTATTGTAAATAAATATTTTGATGCTGTTGTCGTAAAAATTACGACTACAATACAAAAATATATTGATTCAACACTTTTTTTGTGGTAGGATAGAGTAAATAGAGTAAATTAAAAGAATAGTGAAGTAAATGTTTTTGAAAGGAGAAAGTAATTTATGCGTAACAAATCAATTGATCTTGAAAGATTAGCTTCCCAATTAGATATATCTCCATCTATGCACAAATATGCTGTGGATAGATACACTGGAATTGCAAAGTATCTTTCGGGGCAGGGAATCAAAGCGGAATTTTATCCACAGGGATCATTTCGTACCGGTACAGTAGTTAGACCAATAAAAAACGGCATAGAGACAGATTTTGATATAGATGTTATATGTGAATTAGCAGAAACTAAAAGTATGAGTGAACCTTCCAGGGTGAAAAATGTGATTGGTGATGTTCTGAAAGATAACGAAACATATAAGAAAAAACTATTGCCAGAAGATAGTAGATGTTGGACTTTGGAATATGCAGAGGTGTTAGAAGGGATTGGATTTAATTTAGATGTAGTTCCGGCTGTTGGTGAGGATATGGAGAAGATACAACATTTGATTCAGCAAAAAGTATCAAATACATATGCAGAGCAAGCTGTCGCTATTACAGAAAAAAATAATTGTGAAGAATATCGTTGGCTGGCGAGCAATCCGGAAGGTTTTGGCTCTTGGTTTGATGATATAAATGAAAAATTTTTAGCAGCAGAACGTCATTCCAAAAAGGAAAAAATATTTAACGAGAATAGAGCGTTGTTTTCTGCTGAGGATAATATAGATGATGTTCCAGATTATTATATTCGTTCTTCGTTACAGCGAATAATTCAGTTGCTTAAACGGCATAGGGATTTATATTATTCTCGATTAAAAAATGGAAAGGAATTGAGACCTGCCTCTGTTATCATAACATCTTTAACAGCTAAAATTGCGTCGGAAACTACTACAACAAACATAGAAGAACTTTTGAGTTATGTTATAAATGGGTTCGAAGAATATTCTTCATGGTTACAGGAGAAACGTCCGAATGCACGATTCGCTGGAGAAGTGAGGGCTTATATTGAGAAAAGAAACAAAAAGTGGTGGATTCCTAATCCAGTAGACCCGGAAGATAACTATGCTGATAGCTGGACTGACGAAACAGCGAAAGCGTTTTTTGAATGGGTGAATACAGTTAAGGGAGATTTGGCAAATAATTTTCCTGTCAATGAAGAAAAATACATCACAGGATTACAGACTTCTTTTGGAAAAGAATTTGTACGTAAAGGTTTGGAATTATCAGTGGCTACACCTACCTTTAAGGCGACTTCACCTATATCTTATCCGGTAAAACCATGGGGAGCGTTCAATGATTAATTGGTTAGAACAGGTTGAGAAAATGAAAAAAGCATACCCAGATTTGGTAGCATCAAAAAGCAAAGATGGGTATGTATTCAGTGGCTTGGTTACATTAAATGCTGAATACGATGATGTTCCTTTATACGATGAGTATATAATAGAAATACAGATACCATTTAATTACCCTAAAAATTTACCAGTTGTTACAGATTTAAATAATGCAATTCCGCAAGAGTTAGAACACTTTTATTCGGATGGTACGTTATGTTTGGGTGCCGCATGTGATTTATTAGACTATATAGAGAATCATGCGTCTATAGTGGATTATGTTAAGGGTATTGTTATGAGTTACCTTTATACGGCATCTTATTTTAGAAGGTATGGTACAGTCCCCTACGGAGAAAGATCACATGGAATCAAAGGAATTGAAGAGGCGTATATGGAAAGATACAATGTAACATCTCCGGAACTGTTGACTCAGCTATTGTTGTATGTGGTTGGTATTGAAAGGTATCGTGGGCATATGAAATGTCCGTGTAATTCTGGACTCAAATTTCGGGACTGTCATGGGAATAGGATAATGAAAGACATTAAATCTGAGCACAAAAATGATTATATCTCTGATGCATATAGTATACTGATGTATTACATTCGTTTGAAAGAACAGGGGGGAAGCATAGAATATGGCAAATCTGGTGCCGCAAAAAAATGATTTTGATAAAGCGGAAGCATATGCTGATTATGGCAGTAAGTGTGTTTGGATTGCAACTGCGCTGTCTATAGTTGTTGCAGTATATGGGGTGTCGCCTATAGAGAACAAGATAGTTGCTAATATATTGGCACTATTAACTCTAATTGCAACAGTACTTGCTGCGTATTTCGAAAGACGTTTCACTAGGGTTTATCGCAAAGCAGAAAAAACAAGGCGAGATGGATTTATTGATAACGTGTTTAATACTAAGATCGCCGATATTCCATCTGAGGGGTATTATGACACTGATGAAATCGATTTTGGAATGAGAAAATTATTGTCGAATGTACATGAAAATAGTTTGTTTACTGAAAAAATTGTGGAGATGATGTTTAAGAAGGCAGAACTAAAATTGATCTCAGCAATAGTAGTGGTAATTATTGTAACAGTATTGAATGTATATGGAACCCAATTTATAGTTGCAGTGTTAGGCATTTTTTTATCTATGAATTTTTGGGATGAATATCATAAATTAAAAGAATTGCAGTCTGAGATGGAGGCTGTTCAAACAGATTGTAAAAATGTTTGGGAACATTTTTCAGGACGTGCTGGAAAACCAGATTTAAAAACATCTGCTATAATTATTAGAGCTTTTATAAGATATGAAACAGCCTTAGCATATGCATCAATTATGTTGGATTCTAAAATTTTCAAAGAGAAAAACCAAGAGATAACAGATGAATGGATAAAATTAAAAAAAAGGTACAATATGTGATATGACATCAAAGTAGATTAGTTAAATGCTCACAACCGCATGTAAAAATGGGACTGTGAGCATTTAATATGTTAAAGATGATTTTTCCGCCACTGTTTTTTCGGGTCATGTTTCCCGCAGTCATCGCAGGTGTATGGCCAGTTGATCTTCCATTCAAAATACTCGTCTTTTGTAATCTGACCGGATT
>CAYQKO010000100.1:0-4472 GCA_964418205.1 uncultured Muribaculaceae bacterium | reverse complement strand
TTGATGCTACTTTAAAAAGCTTACCATTAAATATAGATTCTATTAGAAATATTTTGGCTCTTGCACAAAACTGGTGGGGAAATGAATTATGATGAAAGATAAATAGCTTAAAAGTCATAGATTACATTTGAAATGTTTTACATTCCTATAAAAACTTGTTAAAATATAGGAAAGAAAGGGCTTAAAGAGATGGAAAAGAAAAGATTAGAAATAGCAATTGGAACAAGTGATTTTAAGGATTTTAGAGAAACAAAAAATGCTTATTATTTTGATAAAAGCTTATTTATTAAAGATGTTTTGGATTGTAAGGACGAAGTGATTTTAATCACAAGACCTAGGAGATTCGGAAAAACTTTAAATATGTCTATGCTATATTATTATTTAAGTATTGATGAAAATTGTAAAGAAATCTTTCAAGGTTTGAAAATCATGGATGAGAAAGATGCTTTAAAATATTTGAATAAAGTTCCAGTAATATTCTTAAGCTTTAATGGATTCGAAATAAATAATTATGAGGATTTTGTAGAAACATTAAAAGAGTACATTTTTTTACTGTATAATAAGTTTTATTATTTGAAGGATAGTCGTAAATTAACAGAACCGGAGAAGCAAGAAATGAATAATTATCTTTTTAAAAAAGTGACTGCCTCAGATTTAAAAACATCTTTGTTAAAATTATCTATGTATTTAGAAAAGCATCACGGTATAAAACCTTATATTTTAATTGATGAGTATGATGTTCCTTTGCAAAAAGCATTTCTTGCAAACGATGAAGTTTTGTATAATCAAGTATTGAATCTTTTGAAATCGTTCTATGGGAATGCTTTTAAAGATAATAAATATGTTGATAAAACCATTCTTACAGGAGTATCAAGAATTGTGAAAGAGGGTATATTTACTGGAGTAAATAATTTTCGAGTTTATACTGTATTAAAGTCCAGTGAATTTAGTGATGATTTTGGTTTCTTAGAGGATGAAGTAGAGGATGCTTTGAAGTATTTTCATTTAACAGAGGAAAAAGAAAAAGTAAAAGAGATGTATGATGGATATAGAATGGGAAATACTTCTCCTATTTATAATCCATGGAGCATTACAAACTATTTAAAAGATAAGGAATTAATTCCTTATTGGGTGAATACGAGTTCAAATGATATCATTCAAAAAATAGTAGAAAAAAATAATTTTATGGAAATCAAAGAAAAATTAACGAAATTACTAAATGATGAAACGATTGAAGTAAAGATAGATGATGAAGTATCGATTCATAATATAGATGAAGATATAGAGAATATTTGGAGTTTACTGTTAGGTTCAGGATACTTAAAAGTTGTTGATACAGTAGACTTATATGAGAAAAAATACCATGTGAAAATACCGAATAAAGAGATTATGTTTGTCTTTCGGGATGTAGTAAATCGCTGGTACAATAAAAATCTAAATGGGAATGATACTTTGGAATTACTCATGGATTTGATGCACTTAGATATGGAAAGCTTTGAAAGAAAGTTTAAAGAGCTTGTGATTACATCGTTTTCCTATTTTGATGTACCAAATGAAGAAAAGAAAGCAGAAAGTTTTTATCATGCTTTCACCTTGGGATTAATGATTCATTTGAAAGGAAAGTATTATATTCATTCGAATAAAGAATCTGGTTATGGTAGATATGATATAGAATTAGAAGCAATGGAAAAAGATAGTCCATCTTTCCTATTTGAGTTTAAATTAAAGGGAGATAAGTCTATCAAAGAAGTTATAGAAGAAGCAAAAAAACAGATGAATGAGAAAGCTTATATTACGAATTTAAAAGAAAAGAAAATTACAAACATTCATCAACTGATATTTGTTTTTCATGGGAAAGATGTAACGATAAAAGAAGTATAGGGAAAATTGGTTTTTAATGCTTATTTAAGAATTCTGTAGTATTCTTTTAGAAAGGGTGATATTATGCAAAGAAAATATAAAAATATGATTCTAGTTTTATTGATTGTGGGGGTATTTTGTTCACTGATTGGGACAATGTATTATGCGAGTAGTAAAATGTCTGAAAGCAAGGATTTTGTAAGTAATACACAAACGCCTCCAGAGATGCCAGAAAGCGAAATGGCTTCTGGTGGAGAGCCACCGGAAAAACCTGAAGGAGAAACGGGAGAATCTATGGAGGAACCTCCTGAAAAACCTGAAGAAGAAGACAATTCAAATTCTGGAGAACAACCGAAAGAGATGCCTAGTTTAGATTCTGAAGATGATAATGGTATAAAAAATGATGGTAACTCACAACATTTAGGAGTTTCCTATTATGTATTGTTTGGAATAGAAAGTTTGCTATTATCAAGTCTTATCATTTATTTCATAATGTCTGGATTTAATAAGAAAACAATAAAAGAAACATTCTCAAATGGGGATAAAGTGGTTATAGATGTCTTAGCTAGTCTTATAATAACATTCGGTCTGACTTATTTCAGTGGAAAAATAACAACGGATTATTTATTAAATCATGGAAACAGTCAAATGAATGGAGATAACCAATCGAATGGTTTTGGAACAAGTGATGTTACTTATTCTGGAGCAAAAGAAATCACAGAAGATACAACAATAGATACGGGAAGTTTCTCATCCTCTACAGAAGAGCAAAATGCTTTGTTAGTAAGTGGGGATATTGATGTAACATTATCGAATATAGAAGTTTCTAAATCGGGTGATTCCGATGGTGGAGATAATACTAGTTTTTATGGGACAAATTCAGCTATTTTAGCGAAATCTGGGTCTAATCTTATATTAAAGGATATCACAGTGACTACGAATGCTAGTGGAGCAAATGGAGTGTTTAGTTATGGAGGGTCTGCTACTACAAATAATTCTTCCAGTGATGGGACAACAATTACAATAAGTGATTCTAAAATCACTACGACCAAAGATAATTCAGGTGGTATTATGACGACAGGTGGAGGAGTGATGGAAGCCACCAATTTAACGATTCATACTGCAGGCATTTCAAGTGCCGCGATAAGAAGTGATCGAGGGGGAGGTACTATAACGGTAGATGGCGGTTCTTATACAACTACAGGAGCTGGGTCACCATCTATTTACTCTACTGCAAATATTACTGTAAAGAATGCTACACTCATTTCAAAAGCATCAGAGGGAATTGTTATAGAAGGAAAAAATACAGTAACTATTTATAATTGTGAATTAACGGATAGTAATACAAAATTAAATGGTCAATCCACAACATATAAAAATATTTTCTTATATCAATCTATGAGTGGAGATGCTGCAAGTGGAAATGCTGAGTTCACAGCAAGAGATAGCAAAATCACAACAAATAACGGGGATACTTTCTATGTTACAAATACAACTGCTACAATAAATCTTCAAAATAATACGATTGTAAATAATGATTCTACAGGGAATTTTTTAAGAGTACAAAAAGATTCATGGGGAAATACTGGCACAAATGGTGGAGTTGTAACGCTTCATATGACGAATCAAAAAGCAACAGGAAATATTGTAATTGATGAGATTTCTACTCTAGATATGACTATGGAAGACAATTCTTATTATGAAGGTGCGATTAACACTCTTAATAGTGCGAAAAGTTTGACGATTACTTTAGATGCAACATCGAAAATAAAATTAACTGGGGATAGTTATGTAACAAAATTAAATAATTCCGATAGTACAAATAGTAATATTGACTTGAATGGTTATAAGTTATATGTAAATGGAAATATTTTAAATTCTTAGAAGGAAAAATACAAATTTCATAGTGCAAAATAAAAATCAATGTGTTACAATGTTTGTAGTTTTGTAGTGGGAGTGGTTAGATGTACAAGTATGTAAAACGGGTAATTGATTTTCTTTTTGCTCTTATTTTTTTGATTTTATTGTCACCAGTTATGCTTCTAGTAGCACTGGCAATAAAATTAGATAGTGAAGGTCCTGTTTTCTTTAAACAAGAGCGAAGTGTAAAAGATGGGAAAGTATTCTTAATGTATAAATTTAGAAGTATGACAGTAAATAATGATGTTCATAATTTTAAACAAGAAAATGAAATGACTAGGGTTGGTAAGATAATTCGAAAGACTAGTTTAGATGAACTTCCTCAATTAATTAATATTTCTTGCGGTCCGTTGATTATTTCTGAAAACTGCTTTGAAACCTAGATAAATAAAGGGTTTGTGATAAATTTTATTTCATAATTCACTTAGTCAAAAATGATTAAAAATGACTAAAAAAGAATTTTAAAAAATAGGAAGAAAAGGGAATCAGCAACGACCAGCAGTACAAGAAAATATAAGTAATGGGGTGTATTAATAATGAATGGAGATATTATAACAGTAACAAATAGTCTGAAAGAGAATTGTAGTTTAATTGAAAAAGTAGAGTATAAAGTTAAAAGAGTATTATATTATACTATGATTTGACCCCAAAAACCACATTCAACTAACTCGCTATTGGTAACAGAATTATGT
>CAYQKO010000099.1:0-4520 GCA_964418205.1 uncultured Muribaculaceae bacterium | reverse complement strand
AAGTTTGGTAACATTTTAATTAATGATATGGTAACATTTCTAAAAAGGATTAACACCAAATTTAAAATCAATTGCAGGATAAAGTGTTTTATTATATAATGGTTTCGTGAGGTATTTTTTATGGAAGAATTAAATTTAAAAGATTTATTGAAGTATTTTTTGAGTAAATGGCTAATTTTATTTATTGTTATCGCAGTTTGTGTGGTTAGTATTTGTATTTATACAATTTTCTTTAAAACTCCAATGTATCAGTCTTATTCAACGGTTGTTTTAGCAGGAATTAATTCCAATAGTGATAGTACAAGTATTACGCAAAGTGATGTTACTTTAAATAAAAATTTAATATCAACTTATCAAGAGATTATCAAAAGTAGAAGGATTATGAATCAAGTAATAGAAAACTTGGGATTAAATATTAGTTATGAAAGTTTAACGAGTCGGGTTTCTGTGACTTCTGAAAATGATACAGAGTTGATTCGAATTACAGTTACTTATGAGAATGCTAATACTGCAAAACTTATTGTAGATGAAATTGCCAAAGTGTTTAGTACAGAAATAAAGGATATTTATAATATTCAAAATATTACGGTAATTGATAAAGGGGAAGTTTCAAATTCTGCCTATAATATCAATATAGCAAAAACTCTTGTGTTAGCAGTTTTAATCGGTTTTGTTCTTTCCGCCGCAATTATCTTTATCATGTTTTATTTTGATACGACGATTAAAAGTGTGGATGAGGTAGAAGAAAAGGTTGGTTTACCTATTTTAGGAACGATTCCAGATATGAGTTATTTGGGGGAGGATAGAGAATGAAAGAGGAATTAATTGTTAATTTAAAACCGAAGTCTTCCGTGAGTGAAGCAATTAAAACAATTCGTACGAATTTGCAGTTTGCTTCCATCGATGGACAAGTGCATAGTATATTAATTACAAGTTCTGTTCCAGCGGAAGGAAAGAGCTTTGTTGTAGCCAATTTGGCAATTGCTTTTGCTCAAACAGGAAGTAATGTTTTAATTGTTGACTGTGATTTGCGAAGAGGAAGACAACATGAAATTTTTAATGTAAGTAATAAAATTGGTTTATCCAATTTAGTTATGGAAGATATCAAAAACTATAAAAAATATATTAAAAAAAGTAAGATAGAAAATTTGTCTGTGTTACCTAGAGGGATTGTTCCACCAAATCCAAGTGAAATTTTAGCTTCGAAAAAGAATAAGGAGTTAATGGAAACTTTAGAAAAGAATTATGATATCATTCTTTATGACGGGGCTCCTGTCGCAGGCTTAGCAGATTCTGTTATTATGGCGGATTTAGTTGATAAAATTGTTATTGTAAGTGCATATAAACAAACGAAGATGGAAGAATTGTTAAGTACGAAAAAGCAATTAGAAAAATTTGAAAGTAAGATTGTTGGTGTTATTGTGAATAAAATGGCAGGCAAGAAGAATCATTACTATTATAATTATTATAAATAGGAGTTTTTTATGATAGATGTTCATAGTCATATTTTACCTAGCATAGATGATGGGTCAAACTCTATAGAAGAGAGTATAGAAATATTACGAAAAGCTTTTTCTTCTGGGGTTACGGATATTATTTTAACTCCCCATTATATCAAAGATAGTACATATAATAAAAAGAATACGGAAAAAGAAATCTTGATTCAAGAGTTAAGAGAAATATTAAAGGAAAAATCGCTTCCCGTCAATCTTTATTTAGGAAATGAGGTTTTTATTGAAAATGATCTGTTAGATCTACTAAATAAAGAGGAAATTGCTACGTTAAATCATAGTAAATATATTTTGTTTGAACTTCCATTGCATAATGTATATCATGGATTGGAAGAACTTGTGTTTTCTCTTGTGCTAAAAGGGTATATCCCTGTATTAGCCCATCCCGAAAGATATCGAGTATTTCAGAAAGATCCAAATAAGCTAGTAAAACTAAAAGAACAAGGAGTACTGTTTCAAGTGAATGCAGGAAGTTTCTATGGACAATATGGAAAAGATGCAAAAAAAATGGTGAAACTTTTATGGAAACACCACATGATTGACTTTCTTGGTAGTGATATTCATCATGAGAGGGATAGTTCTTATAAAAGAATGAAGAAATTATTTTCAAAAAAAGATTTTCAAAGGTTTCAAGAAAATGCATTTCAATTATTGAATGATGGGACGGTTTCCTCTGAGATGGGTAAGCCATTTGAAAAAAATATTTTTAAAACGTGGAAATAAAAATGCTTTAC
This sequence comes from uncultured Muribaculaceae bacterium, assembly GCA_964418205.1. GTDB lineage: Bacteria > Bacillota_I > Bacilli_A > RF39 > UBA660 > Ventrenecus. The sequence goes on along the minus strand of CAYQKO010000099.1, from coordinate 2,275 downwards.
ATCTTGCTTTAATTCCCTTATAATAAGCTTCATTGAAAGGAACTTGAAGATGGAAGATTTGGGTTATAATGGGAATTTACAAAGGGATTTGAAAAGTGTGAAAAAGAAAATTATAACAAAAAAAGTATTTGTTTTCTTAGGTATATTCAATGTTTTTCTGCTTATTCTAGGTTTTCTGTGTCAATATGTCAATCAGTCATTCTTAATAGGATTTTCTGCTTCTGTTGTAATAGAATATATTTTACTCATTTTTCTTGTGCTTAAAACGAATCAAAAAATAGTAAAGAAACAACAAGACGCGGAAGAAAGAATTGACAAACTAATTTGGGATTTGAATCGTAAGAATATACATGTAGAATCTACAGTATTTGATGAGGCGATGATTCAGTCTGTGCACACGGATAAAACAATATGGAATCAAAAAAAGAAAACAGAGGAAACAAAGGAGACAAGAAATTACTATTATTTTTTAGATAATGAAGAAAAGATTGTTGTGATTGAAAGCATAAATACTATAGTAACATATCAAGGAAAGAAAACAGAAGAAGATAAGTTGTTATTATTAAATTCAGAAGAATTAGATATTCCAGTCAAGAAAATGTTAAAATTTAAGTCATAAAAAATAGTATTTATAATATAAATTAGAAAGAGGAAAGAAAAATGGAGTATTGGGTTATTTGGTTAGTCATTGTGATATTATTAGGAATTATTGAAGCTGCAACGGTTAATTTAGTTTCTGTTTGGTTTATCGCTAGTGGAATCGTGTCACTTTTTGTATCATTATTTTGTGATTCCTTTTTCATTCAATTTGGGATATTTGTTGTTTTGGGAGTTATTTTAATGATTTTAACAAGATCAACTCTTGTGGAGTTGTTAGTCAAGAATAAAGAAAAAACCAATTTAGATCGTGTTATTGGTATGACAGGAATCGTAACATTGGAAATAAAAAAGAATACAGTTGGAGAAGTAAAGGTGGATGGCAAACTTTGGAGTGCAGTTTCAGAGAAAAAAATTAAAGTAGGGGAAGAAGTAAAAGTTGTAAAGATAGATGGGGTAAAATTAGTAGTAGAAAAGATTTTAGAAGAAAAAGAAATAAAGGATAAGCCAACTCCTAAGAAAATTTCAGAGGGAAAAAAGGCTTCATCCAATACGAAACAAAAGAATTCTTCTGCGAAGAAGAAATCAACCACAACTGTGAAAAAGACAGTAAGTAAGAAGGAGAGCAAGTAACATGCCATTATTGATCATTTTATTCATTTTAGTTATACTGTTTGTAATCCCATGTATAAAAATTGTTCCTCAATCAAAAGTTTATGTAATCGAAAGATTGGGATCCTATTATACAACTTGGCATAATGGATTGCATTTTAAAGTGCCATTTATTGATAGAATTTCGAATATAGTTTTATTGAAAGAAATGGTTCGTGATTTTGATCCACAGCCAGTTATTACCAAAGATAACGTTACCATGCAAATTGATACAGTAGTTTATTTTCAAATTACTGATGCAAAATTGTATACTTATGGTGTAGAATATCCTATCAGTGCGATTGAATCTTTAACCGCGACTACTTTACGAAATATTATCGGTGAATTAGAATTAGATCAAACATTAACAAGTAGAGACATTATTAACACTAAAATGAGAGCCATCTTAGATGAAGCAACAGATCCGTGGGGAATTAAAGTAAATCGTGTAGAAGTTAAGAATATTTTGCCACCACGAGATATTCAAGACGCTATGGAAAAACAGATGCGTGCAGAAAGAGAAAGACGTGAGAAAATTTTACAAGCGGAAGGAGAAAAAAAATCTTCTGTCTTAATAGCGGAAGGAGAAAAAGAAAGTGCCATTTTAAGAGCGGAAGCAGACAAAGAGGCTCAAATTAAAAGAGCAGAAGGAGAAGCAGAGGCTTTACTTAAAATAAAAAGTGCTGAAGCAGATGCAATTCGCTTATTAAAAGAAGCTGCTCCAGACGAAGCAGTCTTACAATTAAAATCTTATGAAACACTAGGTAAAATGGCAGATGGACAATCAACAAAAATTATTCTTCCAGCAGACTTGCAAAATATTGCTTCTTTTGGAACGGTTTTAAAAGAAACTATGAAAGAAAAAAAGGAACATTGATAAATGAATCATTGTTCCTTTAATTCTTTTATAATATCTATAGATAAACCTGTTAAATCTTGAATTTCTTTTGTGGAATATTTTCCAAGCATTTTTTTTGCAATTTCTGTTTTTTCTTCATTGATACCCGTATTTTTGGCATCTTCCATA
>CAYQKO010000098.1:0-4691 GCA_964418205.1 uncultured Muribaculaceae bacterium | reverse complement strand
TTTTTTAAACAAGGTAAAAAAGAATTTATATTGAATACTTTTGAATGGTATAGTCAAGACTCTATTGATATAGTTTTTAATAAATATAATTTAAATGAGCGCTTTAAATATGGCTTTCCTATATCATTAGAAGAATACTCAAATAATTTAAAAAAATTAGTTCTATCACTCAATAGTAATTTTAATAATCGAACTAATTTTAAAAAATAACAATATATGGTATTATGTTAATAAAGGAGTTGGAATATTATATGAAAATTACCAAAGATGAATTAAGATTTAATAAACAAGGAGAAGATTTAAAAAAAGGATATAGAATAGTTTATTTTTATGATGATAATTATACTATTGGAGAATATTGTAAAACTATAGAGGGATTTATGTATGGATTTGCTAAGTGTAATCCCATAATGGATGATTCAGATATTCCTGAATTTATATCAATTGATGATTTATTAGATAGATATTTGAACGATTTGCCAAATGCGATAAGTATCGCAATATACAAAACAGATGGGACATTAATTGCTAAAAAAGATAGAATTAAAAGCCATAATAATACAAAATAATTATGAAATATCAAAAAAACTTACTAAAGAAAATAATTATTTAAAAGATACTATGATTTGACCCCAAAAACAAGACAGGCACTGCTTTATTTGATATAATCTTGTATTTGTCACTTGTCGGAAAAAAATAGCCCTTAAACTCAATGTTTAAGGGAATTTCTCTGATTTTAAAAAGTTGCGTCTAATGCTATAATTTTACTTGTTTAAAAATTTTGGTATAAATTCAATATAAGTTTGCGTATTCATTATAATCATCTCCTTCTTTAATTGAATACAGGAGTATATTATAATTGATAAAATATTATGAGAAGATAAATTGTTAAAAATTTCATTAAAAAAGGACTTTTTAGTCCAACTTCTCATAACATTCAGATTGTTTGTATACATTTCGTAGTAAATTTAATATGGCTTATAAAGCAATTGATAAAGAGTACGTTAGAAAAGATAATTTTACCAATTTATTTATGATGATTAATGCAATGAAATATTTTTTAAATGAAGTACAAAAAAATGATTTATATAATTCATTTTCAGATGAATTATATAAATTAAAATGTCTAGCTAAATCTGTTGATATGAATGAAATATTAGAAGCGATGGGAAATATTATTGAGTAGTACTTAGAAAACTTTAGAAGCTCTAAGTCATTCAACCTAGTTTTCTTAATTTAGAAGGCTAGGCATTTTAACAAAAGTGTTTGACAAATCGATACATATTTCATATACTTAATAAGTAAAAAACTTTAAGACACGTTTATAAGATGTTTTTGAAAGAGAGTCTATGGTTGGTGAAAATAGGAGGAAAAGTCTTATAAATATCACTTAAATGATAGTTTTTCGGTTCACTACCGTTAAAGAGTTTAAGAGTAAAATTAAGGATGGTACCGTCTACCTTGTAGGCTCCTTTGGTATCATCTTTTTTATTGTAGGAGAGGGAGAATATATGAAAAATTTTAAAGAGTTAGATAAAAGAGATGTTGAAGTAGTAAATGATGAAATCTTAAAGAAGTGGGGTTCTGTTACAGAAATTTGTAACAAAACGATAGAAAATAGGGAAGGGGCACCTAAGTTTGTGTTTTATGATGGGCCTGCAACTGCGAATGGATATCCTGGATTGCATCACATGTTATCTAAGTTTTTGAAAGATACTTTTTGTAAGTATAAAACGATGAAAGGCTATCAAGTTTATCGAAAAATAGGATGGGATACGCATGGACTTCCTGTGGAACTTCAAGTAGAGAAAGAACTTGGATTTCATAATAAAAATGATATTGAAAATTATGGAATGGAAGCTTTTAATCAAAAATGTAGAGAAAGTGTTTGGAAAAATGAAGAAAGTTTTTCTAATCTTACTAGTAAAATGGGACAATTTATTGATTTAGAGAATCCTTATATTACTTATAAGAATGATTACATTGAGACAGAATGGTGGATTTTAAAGAAATTCTTTGAGGAAGGCTATTTTTATGAAGGTAGTAAGATTTTGCCGTATTGTCCTCGATGTGGTACTGGACTTGCTTCTCATGAAGTAGCTCAAGGATATAAAGAAGTATCTGTAGATACTGTGATTGTACCGATGAAATTAAAAGAAAAGGATGCATACTTTTTAGTATGGACGACAACTCCTTGGACTTTACTTGCAAATGTTGCTTTATGTGTAAATCCTATAGAAACCTATGTTATGTGTGAATCCATGGGTCATAATTTTATTGTAGCTGAAAAATTAAAAAACAATGTTTTAGGAGAAGAAGCCAAAGTGTTAGAAACATATCTTGGTAAAGACTTGGAGTATATGGAGTATGAACAATTGATTCCAGAACTTGAGGTGCCAGGAAAATCTTTCTTTGTTTGCTGTGATAATTACGTTACGATGGATAGTGGAACAGGAATTGTTCACTTAGCTCCAGCCTTTGGTGAAGATGATGCTAGAGTTGGTAAAAATTATAAACTGCCATATGTGAATCCTGTTGGTGATGACGGAAAGTATTTAGAAGGACCTTGGAAAGGTACATTGGTGTTTGATGCTGATTTAGAGGTCATTCAATATTTAAAAGCGAATGATAAACTATTTAAAAAACAAAAGATTGTTCATAATTATCCGCATTGTTGGCGTTGTGATACTCCACTCATTTATTATTCTAAACCTAGTTTTTATATTGAAACAACGAAGTTTAAAGATAAAATTATTGAGGCAAATAAAAGTGTTTGTTGGCATCCTGCTTACGTTGGAGAAAAGAGATTTGGTAATTGGTTAGAGGAATTAAAGGACTGGGCTATTAGTAGAAATCGTTATTGGGGAACCCCTCTTCCTTTGTGGAGATGTTCTTGTGGATATGATCATATGGTTGGTTCCAGAGAGGAACTTGCAAAAATGGCTACTACGGAAATCGATGAAAAGACCATTGAATTGCATCGCCCATTTGTGGATAATATAAAACTGAAATGTCCAAAATGTAATGGTGAGATGACTCGTGTGAATGATGTTATAGATTGTTGGTTTGATTCTGGCTCAATGCCTTTTGCTCAATATCATTATCCTTTTGAAAATAAGGAATTATTTGAATCACAATTTCCTGCTGATTTTATCTGTGAAGGAATTGATCAAACAAGAGGTTGGTTCTATACCTTGCTTGTTATTTCAACCTTTGTAATGGGTTGTTCTCCTTATAAAAATGTTTTGGTAAATGATTTGGTTTTAGATTCGGAAGGGAAAAAGATGAGTAAAAGTAAAGGAAATATTGTAGAGCCTTTTACAACCATGAAAGAATTTGGGGCGGATACGGTACGTTTTTATCTCCCTTATGTTTCTCCTGTTTGGGTTCCTCTTCGCTTTAGCACAGAGGGATTAAAAGAAGTATATTCCAAATTTATGAATCCATTAAAGAATACGTATAACTTCTTTGCTATGTATGCAAATACAGACGGGATTGATACCGAGGAATGTCTTGTTCCTTTTGAAAAAAGAGAAGAGATTGATTTGTGGCTATTATCAAAATATAATCATTTAGTAAAATATGTTACCGATGCTTTTGAGGAATACGATTTAAATAAAGTAGTGAAAGCGATTGCTAATTTTGTGTCAGAAGATTTATCCAATTGGTATATTAGACGCAACAGAAAAAGATTCTGGGGTAGTGTAATGGATGATTCAAAAAAGAGTGTTTATATTACTACTTATGAAGTTTTAATTGGAGTTTCTCAATTAATCGCTCCAATTACACCATTTATTTCCGAAGAGATTTATACGAACTTAACAGGAAAAGAAAGCGTTCATCTAAGTGATTATCCAGTTGCCGATGAAAGTTTATATAACGATGATTTAGAAGAAAAAATGGATTTGGTAAGAGACCTTATCCGTTTAGGAAGAAATGTTCGTGAAGAAGTCAAAATCAAAGTTCGTGAACCATTAAAAACCTTATATTTGGATGGAAAAAAACAAAAGTTGATTCTAGATTTCGTTCCACTTGTGAAAGAAGAATTAAATGTAAAAGAAGTTGAATTTATAGAAGATTTAAGTAAGTATATGAATTTTACAGTGAAACCTAATTTTAAAGAAGTAGGAAAAGTATTTGGATCTAAAATGAAAGATTTTAGTGAGTCTTTGAATAAACTTACGGATCATGAGATTCAAGAACTTGAAAATGGAAATGATATTAGGGTAGATATGGATGGAGAAAAAATTACGGTTTCCCCTAACATGGTTGATATTCGAGTAGAAGCAAAAGAAGGACTTTCTGTAGCAATGGAAAATAATCATTTTGTTATTTTGAATACGGAACGTGATGAAAATCTAATAAAAGAGGGTATTGCTAGAGAATTTGTAAGTAAAGTACAGAACTTACGTAAAGCAAAAGACTTTGAAATAACAGATCGAATTAAGATTTTCTATTATGGAACAAGTCGATTCGATGATGTATTACATTCTTTCGAAGACTATATCAAAGAAGAAACATTGGCTATAGAGTTTGAAACAAATCCAGAAATTACCAATAAATACGATTTAAATGGAGAAGAAGTTTTAATTGATATTGAAAAAATATAATTGACACAAACTATACAAAATCCCTCTGTATAGATTAACAAATTAATTTAGCAAAAAAATAAGGAAAATCTGCAAATTAAT
>CAYQKO010000097.1:0-4754 GCA_964418205.1 uncultured Muribaculaceae bacterium | reverse complement strand
CAAGCTATTTAACTATCCCAGTCTTTAAATCAATTTCATCCAACAAAGCCCCGCTACTACTATCTGCTTTCCTAAAAAACAAATAGCCCGTGTTTTTTAATAGTTGATAATCTTCCTTATCTTTAAAGACTCTAATGTCCTTTGGATATTCAAAATAGGTAAGATTTCTGAGTTGTTCCAAGCCTCTCTCCTCTGCCAAATTGGGCCCTCCATAATAAGTTTTGTCTCTAAACTTAGTATTGAATATTATCGTGCAAAAATAAGATTCATCTGGAGCATACACATGCTTAAAGAATCTGTTGAAACCAATGTGTGTATCGTGAAAATTAATAATATAACAGGCTGCCTCCCTAGTGAGTCCGAACAAAGCTGACCCTTTATATATTTTCCATATATTCCCGTCGATAAGTATTTGTGGCTTTTTCGAAATATGCATAAACTTATTCCATAATAAAGCGTTCAGTCTATTCTTAATTTTTTTCAGAAAATTCGGATTATCCATATAATACTTCAAGCAGTACTTATGCCAATATTTTCTTTCTGCATCCGTTTCGCACACACCGCGTAGAAACTCCAATCCTTCATTTTTTAACAAGAACTTTTCTATTTCCTCATTACTACAAATTGGATAACCCTTCCCTTGCAATAAAATATAATAATCAAAATTACCTTTTATCGCTTCCTTCAGCAACTGAATTGTTGCTTCAACAGCATTATACCCCCCAGAATACCGGAATTCTCGGTTCATAAATATGCGTATGATCTTGACCCTTTACCGCTTGCTTAAAAGGCGAAACATCAGCCTTTTGATCTACATGAACATAAACTTCATTATCGGTGTGGTTTGTCAGTTTATGTGAAACCCGTGCTAGGAATTCAGGGTCGGTGTGAGTTAAAATTAAATATGCAATCTTCATTGTATATTACCCTCCATTAATTTTGTCTCTTACGCTTAATCAATGCGAAAAAACTCTGCTTTAATTCCTTGAACATTTTAGTTCTCGCGAATACAATAACCATAATCAAATTAAAAACAAAACTGATCACAATCATCCGAATTATAAACCCAAGTATTCCAGATATTGAAATCCACTTAATACAAAAACTACAGATTAATCCTATGATACTAAAAAGGACAATATAAAAAACATATTGTAAAAAATACAAAGCCGGATTTTTCTTGAACCGTTTTGTATATATCAATACTGCATCTATGACTCCAACAGTAAAAAAACGTGATATCGCTGTCGCAAAAAATATGCCACTTAACCCAATCATCTTACCTAATGCTATCGACAAAACAATGTTAACCACAGCAGCCAATATTGGTGCCACCCTACCTTCTACAAATAAACCAAGAGTTGTTCTATAAGTATACGCCGCATACTGAACTGTGCTTACATAAAAGCTTGAAATCAATGCCAATGCAACAAGAGAAGATACTGTATAGTTTACTCCCAGCCAAAGATTCACCACCTCATTCAATAGCAGCGCCATTCCAACATAAGCAAAACCGGAGAGCCAAGCGCATAAAAAAAATATTTTCTGAAATACCTGATATTGCTTTTCGATATCGCCCTCCGCATTAAGATTTCCAACACTGGCTGTGAATCCTTCAGTAATTCTTGAAAAGAGTGTATTAAAAACGTTGATCACCATGTTATAGTTAGATATCACTCCAACATCCGCAACCGTAAACATGGCAGAAATAATTATGTTATCTGTTCCATTTAAAATTACTGAACCAAACTTATACACAGCGAGCGCTCTGACGTTTTTGAATATTTCCGCCCGCTCATCTCTCAATAGCGGCTTTGCTTTTTCCTTTAAAAAAGGATACATGCGATCTGCTTTATGTGCCGTAACAACATTATTTACAATCGTCATTATCACTTGGATAATAAGGTAAATTATAAAATCATGAGTAATAACAAGCAAAACAGATTGCAACACTATTTGTACAGAACTTGTAATCTGCTGATAAATATTAACGACGTAAAGTTTTTGGTCCGCTGTAATAATCGATTTTTTATATACAAAAAAATAGGAAACTACAGTATTTAGCAAATATAACAGATATATCAAAGTAATGCTCTCCGAAATATCTGGTTGGCTTGTAATGATCTTTCCCAGGAATGGGATTACACAAATCCCTACTGCCCCAACGATAATACCGATGTATCTATATGCGACTTTATATAGTTGCATCAATGATTTTAACTTTTCAGTGTCATTTTCAGACAATGGCTTATACAAACTAAACACCATTGCACTACCAATGCCCAGTTCTGCAAATGATAGAATCGTTAATATATTAGTAAATAGACCACTTACTCCCAAATAGTCCTTGCCTAATACATATATAAATATTGTTCGGCCAACAAATTGAAGGATTATACTTAATCCCTGACACGTCAGGGATACTATTGTATTTTTTGCAACATTTGCAGTACGCGATTGACTAGACATGTCATCTTTTCTCCATTAGTTTATGTAATGTTTCCGTAAGAAGCGTTGATGAAGTTCCATCGGTATGCGGCAAATAAATAATATCCACACCAACGCCCTTAAACTCTTCCTCATAATTTATCCATTGGGGGGTTCCCTTCCAGTCACTCCCAACAAACATAACATCAAATTGATATTTCCTATATGCCTCCATCTTATTCTTATTGACTTGGGGAACAACCTTATCAACGTAACGTATGGCTTCAACAATTCGAATACGTTCTTCATATGGGATAACAGGTGTTTTATTTTTCTCATGCTGTACTAATTCATCCGTACTTACCCCAACAATAAGATATTCGCACTGTTCTTTTGCTCTTTTCAATATATTGAGATGCCCTATATGAAAAAGATCATAGACACCAGTAGTATATCCAATCTTATATTTCTTCATAGCTTCACCTCATTGATGTTATGACATGGTTTTTGCTTTTCCTCTGGAGGTAATTCCATGTAATTTCCATATCTTCCCCGAAGGAATGAATCATATTCTCTAGGAATGAAGAACTCATAGTTTTCAAAAGGAACTCTGATTACATCTGTAAACAATGATGCATCTATAACTGGCTTATTTTTCCCGAAGTGGCACAATTTGTTCACCCTATTTCCTTTATTTTTATAATTGTACTTCATTATCCTTGTAATCGTTGAATTAACCACACTTAATGGGATTACCAAAAAAGGTATAAATTTAATAGAAGAGGTTAGCTTCAATTTAGCATATCGCAATGAAGTAAAACGGGCAACCCACCATCTAACATGATTCAATTTTTTCATATTACTATCGTCGACATAATCCATTGGAAAAACGTCAATATAGACTCCATGATTTATATTCAACGATTTTGTGAACTCTTCAACATACTTTGTATGCACTGCTCTAACTTTTCCGAAGTTATATGGATACTCCTTGGTATTTTCAATGCATTCAAAACGGTAATCACTTGCAAGTTTTTCATTCGCAATTGCTATGAATTTCTCATAGTCATCTCGTAACATTGCAATATCTAAATCATCATCCCATGGAATGAATCCCTTGTGCCGTACTGCTCCAAGCATCGTACCGCCATCTAAAATATAATGGATCCCATTTTCACAACATACCCTATCTATTTCAGCCATTATTTCAACCATAACTTTCTGTATGGCTTTAATATCATATCCATTAATGACATATTTGTTCATGCCTTTTCTTCCTTCCTGAACCACTCATTTTTTATTATCTGCGCATGGCTGCACGGTCCATCTGCAAAGGGCGTATCCTCTCCTCTTTCTAATGCATCACATAGCTTAAGAAAACGATCCGCAGCTACGCGAGGGTTCCACTCTTCCATTATGGTGGTGTAGGCTTGTCTGCCAAGCTTTTCCCGTCTCTTAGCATCCACAACCAAGGACTTCACTTTTTGATATAGATCATCAATATCACCATTTTTGTATATAATTCCATTCTTCATATGCTTGATGAGAAATGGAACAGAGCCAATAGCGTGGCTTGCGACCACAGCACATCCGCTGTTCATGGATTCGTTAACCACTGCTCCCCATCCTTCATTAAAATCACTGGTGAAAAGGAAAATGTCCGCTTGTTCCATATATTCCCGCACTTTTTCCGGCGGCATGGCACCCAGCATATGCACACAGCCGCCCAGCTTTTTATCTGTGATCATGTTGCGAAGTTCCGCTTCCATTACTCCATTACCAATAATATTTAATTGGAAAGAGATACCTTCCTTTTGCAGCTTCTCAGCTATTAGGATTGAAGCATCTGGATGCTTCCATCCTATGAGCCTTCCAGCCCATAGGATGGAAGCGGTTTTATTTTTTCGTTTCCTCGCAAACAGCTCTTCCATGTCATATTTTTTTGCCTCTGTAAAATAGCCCCATTTAAAAGTACGGCCCTTATAATTTGCAAACATATTAACATCAGCAGCAGTATATGCGCTCATGCACAAATAATAATAATTTGGATACTTTTCATATTTTTTTACGTGCTTCAAGGAACTCGCAAGCATTCTCGGAAAGTTTCTTATGGATATTCCCGTCTTAAAATACCGCTCGCTGCTGTGGAATGTGATCTTCCCAGTAGGTAGACGCAAATTCATGATTTCATCCGGAGCAGAACCTACAATAACAATTTCGCTATCAATCGCGAGATCCCTAGCTGCTTCTTTTCTTTCTTCACTGTCATAAGTCGTAATAATAAAATCATATTTTTTATTCTCATCATGGTATCCCATATCCAGACG
>CAYQKO010000096.1:0-4824 GCA_964418205.1 uncultured Muribaculaceae bacterium | reverse complement strand
CTTACCTAGGAACCACTTGTAGTAGTGGTACAGAATCTCAAAGTTGTAATACGAATTCTTGCTGTCCTTCTATTAGTTATAGTTATACTGGTACTACTAGCTCTGGCAGTAGTTGGTGGAAAAGCTTTACTTGGAAAGCAACTTTGTCAGATAGTAGTAATGTTAGTAGTACGAAGTATTGTATAACTACCTCTAGTAGTTGTAGTCCTTCTACTTCTGCTAGTCTAAGTAGTGGTTCTTTCGAGGTGAGTTTGGGAACAAACGCTTCTGCTCAAAGAGTTTGTACTCAAGTGATCACAAAAGATGGTACTGCTTGTTCTACGAGTTGTTCTAGCACCTCTCTTGTAGATAATTCAAAACCAACCGCGAAGATTAGTGCTTCTTGTAGCGGAAGTTCTATGGTTGTCAGTGCAAGCGGGTCCTCCGATAGCGGAAGTGGAATTCAAACTTATTACTATAGTAAAGATGGAAGTACTTGGGTTTCTTCTACGTCCTCAACCTATACTTTTTCTGGCACTACAAGTGGGACTTTCTATGTGAAAGTAATGGATAAAGCTGGGAATGTTTCTAGCGTGGTAAGTCAAAATGCAATGTGTAGTAATATTCTTTATTATAATGGAGTAATTGGTCCACTGGTTGATGATTTTACTTTAAGGACCTATTATTCGAAAGGACATACTGGTACTTACGTAAATGCAACAGGCTCTTTTAATTCGGACCATATTTTGATGGAATCGCATCATTACTATAATTCTTCAAGTGATGGCAGTGGCTGTGGGTGTGTTTGGTATAGTACGTTTTATACTACTTGTCTTGCAACTACAAATACAATTGATCTTACAAATTATTCCTATATTCAGGTTACTGGTGTTTATTCCGCTTCCATAAATTCTACCTATTATGGGGAAGATTCAGGAAATAGTCGTGCGAGTATTACAACAAATACCAAATTAACGAAGTCAAGTAATGGATATTATGTGCGGTTAATTTCTAGTGAATCCAAAAACTATTATGGATCTGGCTTGTATGAAAGTGGCTATATTGGAACGAAAAATATCGTATGGACTTTGGATGTTAAGAGTATTAATGAGGCTCGTTATATTGGAGTAAATTTGGGCTATTATAATTGTAATGATGGAGACAGTGATTATTCTTCTTTAAAGATTACTAAGATTGAATTGGTACCATAAAAAAATCAAAAAGAAAGCACCTATTTTCTGGTGCTTTTTTTGTAAGATAATTAAAAAAAAGGATTCATTTCAACCCTTTTAATCACTTTGCCTTACTTCCATAATCACTGGTAAAATCATAGGGTGTCTTCCAGTTAAAACGCTAATATAAGGGGATAAATCTAAAATAATCTGTCCTTTTAAATCTGTGTAGCTATAGTTCCCTTTTGAAAAACACTCTCGAACAATCGAGCTAATTTTCTTTTCAATTTTCTCAATTAAATCCGCATTTTCATTTACCATAATAAATCCTCGAGTAGTTACATTTGGTTTTAAAAGTAATTGTTTTTTTAAAGGATTCACATTGATAATAGCCATTAAAATACCATCATGACTCATAATTTTTCTTTCCTTAACCACAGAAGATCCAATATCCCCAATTCTAGAGCCATCGACGTATACATCCCCCGCAGTAACCGGTTCCCCACGTTCCACACCTTCGTTTGTAAGATGAATCACATCACCATTTTTACAGACGAAAATATTTTCCGAAGGAATTCCACAATCTTCGGCGAGTCCTTTATGAGCCATAAGCATTCGATATTCTCCATGCATTGGCATAAAAAATTCTGGTTTTACAAGACGTAGCATTAATTTTAATTCTTCTTGTTTTCCGTGACCTGATGTATGAATATCCGTAAATTCTTCATTTGTAAATACTTTAACACCTTTTAAATAAAGTTTATTGATTACACGACTTACACTCGCGGCATTTCCTGGTATTGGTTTCGAAGAGAATACAACTAAATCATCTGGCAATAATGAGATTTGTTTATCCGTACCATTCGCAATTCTAGAAAGAGCAGCCAGTGGTTCCCCTTGACTTCCTGTACATAAAATACAAATCTCGTTGTGTTTTAAACTCTTAGCCTTTTGAGGTTCAATAAAAATACTACGATCCTTAATTAACCCGTTTTCTAAAGCAATCTCAATACTCGTCTTCATACTTCTACCAAAAACCATAATTTGGCGATTATTCTTACGACAAGTTTCTACAATATGTTTAATACGATAAATATTAGAAGCAAATGTTGCGATAATAATACGTCCATAATGTTTTGAAACAATATCATTTAATGTCTCATCCACACAAGACTCAGATTTTGAAAATCCCTCTGACAAAGCATTTGTACTATCAGAAAGTAACAGTTTCACACCTTCTTCACCAATTCTAGCAATTTTATGAAAATCAGCAATTGGACCGATTGGTGTTAAATCAAACTTAAAATCACCCGTTTCAAAAATAATACCCTGAGGAGTTTTTATTACAACAGCGAAACTATCCGGAATGGAATGAGTTGTAGTAACAAACTCTATTTCAAAATATTTAAACTTTAAATAAGTATCCTTATCTAATACTTGTAAATTTTGATAATCCAAATGATTATCCTCTAATTTATTTTTGATAAGACTAACAGCTATTCTAGGAGCATAAATCACAGGAATCTTTACATTTTGAAGTAAAAATACGATTCCTCCAATATGATCTTCATGGCCATGTGTTATGACCAAAGCCTTAATTTTCTCTTGATTCTCTTTTAAATAAGTTACATCTTGAATTACATAGTCAATCCCCATTAAATCTTCTTCTGGAAACATGACACCAGCATCAATAACAATAATTTCCTCTTGATGTTGCACGACATACATATTTTTTCCAACTTCACCAAGTCCGCCTAAAGCAACGACAGACGTGATGTCCTTATTATTTTGCATAAATTCTCCTTTCCAATAGAAAAAAAATAAAAGTTGTTTCGCTTTAAAAATTATAACGCAAAAAATTGTAATTGTAAAGTTTTAATGATATACTATAAACGGTGGTTACATGAAAAAGAAAAAGGGATTTACCTTAGTAGAAATTTTAGCAGCCGTAGTGATTTTGGCTCTATTAGCCATTTTTTGTACGGTATCGGTATCAAGTGTTTTAAATAATTCAAGAGAAGAATTATTACAAGATCAAATAAAAAGTTTAGGAGACGCGGCAATAACATATGTTACAGATAAAAACTATTATTTAAAAGCTTGTTCTACTAGTTTTAATCCAGAAAGTCCAACAGATACAGATAAAAATTGTTATAAAACAATTGCAGTAGATGATTTAGTAAAAGAAGGTTTCTTTGAAAATAAAAATGATATATGTGATGTAAATAAAAAAGTGATGGTATATAAAAAAAATTATACTACTTATACAGAATACGCTAGTTATGTAGATGAAGATATATGTAGTTATTAAGGAGTTTAACATGGGATTATTAGATAAATTAAAACACATTGTTTCCAAAAAAGAAACAATGCAAGAAGAAAAAGAAGAATTAGAAGTTTATGAAAAGGGATTAGAGAAAACAAGAGAAGAATTTGTTTCCAAATTAAGTTTATTAGGTATTAAATATACGAAAGTAAATGAAGAATATTTTGAAGAATTAGAACAACTTTTAATCATGGCAGATATAGGGGTAAATACCGTATATTCTTTTTTAGAAAGATTACGTGATCGGGTCAAAAAAGAAAATATTACAGATACGAAATATTTACAGGAAGTGATTGTGGATGAATTGTTTATCATTTATGTGAACAATGAGTCCTTATCGGATAAAATAAACATAGCGGAAAAAGGACCTACCGTCATATTAATGGTAGGAGTAAACGGTGTCGGAAAAACAACTACTATAGCCAAATTAGCTTATAAATATAAAAAAGAAGGAAAAAAAGTAATGATGATTGCTGGAGATACTTTTCGAGCTGGAGCTGTTCCTCAATTAGAAGAATGGGCAAACAAAGTAGGGACCTTGTTTTATGGAAGCAAAAAGAAAGATCCTGCTGGTGTTATTTATGATGGACTTACGAAAGCAAAAGAAGAAAATGTAGATATTGTTTTAATTGATACTGCTGGAAGATTACAAAACAAAGTAAACTTAATGCAAGAATTAGAAAAAATAAATAAAATTATTGACCGAATTATTCCAGGGGCTCCCCATGAAACCTTATTAGTGATTGATGCAACAACGGGTCAAAATGGAATTTTACAAGCTACGAGTTTTAAAGAAATAACAAACATTACAGGAATTGTTTTAACCAAGCTGGATGGTACAGCCAAAGGTGGAATTGTCCTTGCTATCAAAGAAAGCGTAGGAATACCAGTTAAGTTTATTGGTTTAGGAGAAAAGATGGAAGATTTAAAACCATTTGATATTGAAGCTTATATTTATGGGTTATTTAAAGGAATGATAGAATAATGGAGAAATTCGTTTATTTTAATGCATTATTTGATATCTATAAGGAACTATTAACACAGAAAGAACAAAATGTATTTTCTTATTACTATGAAGAAAATCTTTCCCTAGGAGAAATTGCTGAACTATTAAATGTTTCTCGTAGTGCAATTGGGAATACCGTAAAAATAGTAGAAAAAAAGCTAGAAAAATATGAGAGTATCTTAAAGATTTATAATCGGAATCAAAAATTGAAAGAACTTTGTAGTCAAATAAAAGATAAGAAATTAAGAAAAGCATTGGAAGAATTCATATAATATAATTTGTAAAACAATTGTAAATTGACACGGGGGGGGGGTACCTATGATAGAATCATTATAGAAAGG
>CAYQKO010000095.1:0-5015 GCA_964418205.1 uncultured Muribaculaceae bacterium | reverse complement strand
AAGTGATTTTGGTATATGTCTTATTCACTTGTTCAAATTTATTGATAACATTTTTAGCAGCTTTAATTAAACAACAATATCCATATTCTTCATTTTCAATTAAATCATAAGCATCATTCCCAGAATATGTTGCAACTTTAATAGAAATATTATTGGTATCGGATAACAAATATGCAAGATAATTATATTTTCCATCACTCATTATTAAATCTAACTGTTTCAAAAAATTATCATTTATACTGTATCCCTTTTCTTCATAATATATCTTTAATTGTGAAAATGTTAAACTTTGTTTTGGAGATAGAATATTAGTAAGAGATGTTTTCGTTCGTTTCGAATATAATTCTTCAATTTGTTTTTCATTTAAAGATTCATAAGAACTACCAACTCTTATAAAGCACCCATCTGGTGTCATACCTTTCTTTCGCAAATAATATGGTTTTTCATTCCCTGATGCCACTGTAATATGAATGTATTTCTTATCATTAAAAGTTTTAACATCAGTATCAAATAGTCCTAATGTAGATGGTGCTATATTATTTTTAATCCTATCTTTGATAGTGAATTGTAACTTATCTATATCACCATCTATCCCAACAATTTCTCCATCATTATTTACACCAATATAAATATTCCCACCTGAAGCAGTTAGGAAACTAACTACTTCTTTTTCTAACTTTTCATTTAATATTTTCTTAAATTCATTTCTGCTATCTTCCATAATATCTAACATAGGCATCATCTCCATAATTTATTATACTACATTTTTAGAAATGCACCTGGAAATATTCAGCTTCAATCACTTTTTTTGCAATTTCTAATTCATGAAACTTGGAAACTATTTGATTATTCTTTCTAATATTGGCAGGAAGTGTTCCATTTTGTCTTCCGTATTTGTAATAGTATCTATCATATCTTTTTCTTTTTTATATTGTAGAATGAACATCATTTGATAGGTTTCAAAATATGGATATTGGTTTTGTAAGAAGTCTTTTTGAAATTCTGTTATATTATGAGGTAAATAGATATATCCAAATCGTTTGTTCCCTGTTATTGGTGTCATATCATATTCTAATATTGTATTGTGCGCGATTAATTTGTAGTTTGCATCTTCTATCCTCATTAAATCTTTTGCGGAAAGAATGGTTGATAGTTTTTTGCTTTTCCAATATAAGGTCTTGATTGCCTTTAGGTGATTCAAGGATTCCTGATGCAGAATTTGTTCTATTTCATTATCTTGATAGACATAAGTTAAAAAATAATGACGTGGGTCTAATTGTTCTGGATGGTACCAATCTTCTTTTGTTTCGGTTTCTTTTAATTTTCCATCTTTAAAAGCATAAATCATTTTTTTCTCCTTTCTTTTCGACTCTTTTATCGAGATATTGTTTTATGATATAAAAATTTGCTTTGTTATAATCTTCTGGATTTAGTATGCTTTCAAATTCCTCTGAGGAAGTATGATAGATTCCAAATTCAAAAAATTCATAAGGTAGTGAAAAAAACTTCGTAAGCTCTTCTTTCTGAAAGTCATTGATTTTTTCAGGCATAAACGCGATGAAAAGAGAGGTTGGGGTTGGAATTTGAGGAACCATGCTTAAGATTAAGCAGGTATTTTTATGACTTACTAGTTCTTTGTTTATCGTGTTTTGGGTTTCTACTGGATTGTCCATTAAAGTTTTTACATCAAACATTCCAATTACTTCTTTTATTTGTTCGTCTTTTTTCGATAATTCTAGGTAGTACTCAATATGATAATTGAATCCTTTTTTCTTTGGAATATAGGTTACTTTATCTTTGTGTACACAGTAAATTGCAATGGTACTTAAATTCATCCTTGTTCCCCTTTCATTTCGTTTGAAATCCAACTCATAATAAGATTTAAAACGTATTGCTTTTCATATTCTGTTAACGCATGATTCTTGGAAATATGGTGCCATTTTTCTAGGCAGCCCCTGCAACATGTGGCAGTCGCATGCTCTGCGATAAATACAGGATGTCCTTTCCATGGTGTTTGATGCCCATCATTCTGAATATTTTTGGGAGCTAACCTTTTTTCTATAAAATCCCTGGCATGTCTTTCTATTGTATCTATCCCTTTTTCTTGAATATAAAGTTTTTCTTGTTCTTTTAAATGAAATTGACTACGAAATTTTGATTTTTTTAAGCTTTCTAGCTTTTTTTGTATGTCCTCCATCGTTACTTTTTGTCTTCCATTCTTTTCTTAAGATAAGTTTGAAATTCGTCTATACTCAAAGGAATTGTTTCTTCCCTACCATATTCACGATAACTAACGAAATTGCCATCCACTTCTTTTTGTCCTAGTATTAAAGTAACTGGAATTTTACTCATAACAGATTCTCTCATACGATAACCAAGTTTTTCATTACGATCATCTATAGATACCCGAATTCCCATGTTTTGTAATTTATCTTTTATTTCTTTTGCATAATCCAAATGATATTCTAAGTTGACTGGAATAATATTTATTTGGGTTGGAGCAAGCCATAATGGAAAGATTCCTTTTGTTTCTTCAATTAAGAATGCTGTGAAACGATCAAAGGTTCCAAAAATTGCTCTATGTAAAACGACAGGTGTTTGCTTTTCTCCATTCGAATCAATATAGGATAAATCAAAACGTCTAGGAAGTAAAAAATCTAATTGACAAGTGGAAAGAGTGACATCTGGCCCTACGGCTGGTTTTACTTCTACATCTAATTTTGGACCATAAAATGCTGCTTCCCCAATGGCTTCAAAGTATTCTACTCCTAAATCATTTAATACTTCACGTAGTTTATTTTCCGCATTTTCCCACATTTTGTCATCATCAAAATATTTTTCTTTGTCTTTCTTATCTCTTAAGGATAAACGAAATTTGTAGTCTTTTATACCAAAATCTTTATATACATCTAA
This sequence comes from uncultured Muribaculaceae bacterium, assembly GCA_964418205.1. Taxonomy (GTDB): domain Bacteria; phylum Bacillota_I; class Bacilli_A; order RF39; family UBA660; genus Ventrenecus. Next base: position 2,102 of record CAYQKO010000095.1, on the reverse strand, counting down.
AATTAAACGGACCACTTTTTGGAATTCTTCCCCAATTTGTTCTGGAGTTACAAATAAGTGAGCATCATTTTGACACATACATCTTACACGTTCTAAGCCCTTCACGGCTCCACTTGCTTCATAACGAAAGTCTGTTGCAAACTCTCCAATACGAATTGGAAGGTCACGATAAGAATGTAATTTGTTTTTATAGACTAACATATGATGAGGGCAATTCATTGGTCTTAAAACAAATTCTTCATCATCCACTTGCATTTTTGGAAACATATTTTCTTGATAATGATCCCAATGTCCACTTGTTTTATATAAGTTTACTGTTCCCACACAAGGCGTATAAACATGAAGGTATCCCATCTTTTGCTCTTTTTCATAAATATAGTTTTCTAGTTGTTTACGAATCATTGCGCCATTTGGAAGCCATAGAGGCATGCCAGCTCCGACAAGTTCATGAGTCATGAATAATTCTTGTTCTTTTCCAATTTTACGATGATCTCTTTCTTTTCTCTCTTCTAATTGTTGTAAATGCTCCGTTAACTCCTCTTCCGTAGGGAAACAAACTCCATAAATACGTTGTAAAGTCTTATTTTTGGAATCTCCTTTATAATAAGAACCGCTGAACTTTAAAAGTTTAAAATACTTACATTCTTTTAATGTATCGACATGTGGCCCCCGACAAAGATCTGTAAAATCCCCTTGACTATAACAAGAAATCACTTCATCTTCTGGTAAGTTCTCGATTAAATCTATTTTATAAGGATCTTTTTGGAACATTTCTAAAGCTTCTTGTTTCCCTATCTCATGCCTTACAATTCTTTTGCCATCTTTACTTAGTTTTTTCATTTCTTTTGATATTTTCTCTAAATCCTCTTCGGTTAAAGTCTTATCTCCTAAATCCATATCATAGTAAAATCCTTCTTCAATCACTGGTCCTACCCAAAATTTGGCCTCTGGATAGAGATGTTTTACAGCTTGAGCCATTAAATGTGCACAGCTATGATTTAATTTACTTAAATATTCATCTTCTTTTATATTTTTCATTGTTTTCTTCCTTCTTTCTTTTCTTCCTCTAATATACGAAATTTAATTTTTCTCATTTCCTTTTCTACTTCTTTTCTTGCTTTCTTTAACATTTCTCTTTCCTCAAAATCCTTAGTCAAATTTTGTTGCATTTGCAAATCAAATAATTTTTGCCTTAAGTTTTTTAATTCTTCTTCTCTATTCATATGGATTGGTCCTCTCTATAGTTCTTTTTAATCTTTGAAATTTCTTATTTTTCTGCGTTTCTTCTAATAAATGTAGAAAACATTCATTTTCTTCTACGCGATTTTTTAAATCCAAATACTTTTGATAAAAAGCTTGTAATCGATTGAACTCATGAATACCAATTTTCGTTAAAAGTTTGATTTCCTTACTTAAATCCTCTTCTTCTAATAACCTTTTTAGTAATAAAGGATTTATATACGTGCCTCGTTTCTTTTTACAATCTAATACAAGCAATAACACTCCTCTTTTCACATATTCTGGATTTTTATTTGCAAAATCATTATCTACCCCAAACACAAAGGGACATTCTAGCATCTTTAATCCACAATGCATGAAATTTGAATAATCTCCATCTAAATTTAGATAACTGTGAACAAACTTTTGCATCGAAATATATTCATTTTCTTTAAAAGGATACCTTCTTCTTTTCTTTTTTTGTGATTCTTCTTTCTTTTCTTCCTCTTCCATATCGAAAAAGAATCCATATTGCTCGAATAACTCTCCAAAACTTTCTTCCATAAACTCATAACCTTTCAACAAAAAAGATGATACCTTAGGAGTCTTATGACGGTACCATCCTTTCTTTCACTTACTTAATTGATAACGGAATTCACCGGATTTTATTAAATCTCTCCAAAAGTAGTAATAAGAAGATTCATTTATTTGGTCTCACCTACCCCAAACTCTCTTAAAAACAAAATTCTTCCATCATGTCTTTTTTCATTGATTTATGTACTTATATTACCACTTTACTCATTTACTCGCAAGTAAAAAATTATAAAGTCTTATAACTGGACAGTTTTTGAAATTACAAAAAAAGAGGAATTACCCTCTATCAC
>CAYQKO010000094.1:0-5029 GCA_964418205.1 uncultured Muribaculaceae bacterium | reverse complement strand
TAAAATAAAAACTTGAAAAGGAAAAGAAATTTTCATATAATACAAATATACAAGCGATGAAGGTGTGGAATACCAGAGCTATAGAAAGAAAAGGGATTCTTCTTGAATAAGTAAGGTGGAACCGCGGCAAAAAAAGTCGTCCTTACATTTTCAAGAAGTTTTTCTTTGGAAAGGAAGGAATAAAATGAAATTAACAATGGAAGAATTAGTAAATTATTGTAAACAATACGGTTACATTTTTCAAGGAAGTGAAATCTATGGAGGACTTTCCAATACTTGGGATTATGGAACATTAGGGGTAGAATTAAAAAACAATGTTCGTAAATACTGGTGGAAGAAATTTATTCAAGAAAACCCATATAATTATGGGCTTGATTCAGCGATTTTGATGAATCCAGAAGTTTGGGTAGCCAGTGGTCATGTAGCTAGTTTTGCAGATCCTTTGATTGATTGTAAAAAATGTAAAAGTCGTCATCGGGCGGATAAATTAATCGAAGAATTTACAGGTGGAGTAGAAACTGGGGACGGTTGGTCGTCTTCCGAATTAGAAAACTACATTCGTGAAAAACATATTGTTTGTCCTAATTGTGGATCTTGTGATTTTACAAACATCAGACAATTTAATTTGCTTTTTGAAACGCATCAAGGAGTTACCGAAGATAGTAAAAGCAAAGTTTATTTAAGAGGGGAAACGGCTCAAGGAATATTTGTGAATTTTTTAAACGTTCAAAGAACAATGCGTGCTAAAGTTCCCTTTGGAATTGGTCAAACTGGGAAAAGTTTTCGAAATGAGATTACTCCAGGGAATTTTATCTTTCGAACTCGTGAATTTGAACAGATGGAATTAGAGTTTTTCTGTAAACCTGATACAGATTTAGAATGGTTTGGTTATTACAAAAGTTTCTGTCTCGAATTCTTAAAAGATTTAGGTATGAAAAAAGAAAACTTGAGATTCCGTGATCATGAAAAAGAAGAATTATCTTTCTATAGTAAAGCTACGACTGATATCGAATACAAGTATCCTATGGGTTGGGGAGAACTTTGGGGAATTGCCGATCGTACCGATTATGATTTAAGCGTTCACATGAATCATTCCAAACAAGATATGCGTTATTTAGATCCAGAAACAAACGAAAAATATTTACCCTATGTCATTGAACCATCTGTAGGATTAGATCGGTTAGTATTAGCTTTATTATGTGATGCGTATACGAATGAAGTATTAGAAAATGAAACAAGACTTGTTCTTAAAATTTCTCCTCAACTTGCTCCATATAAAGTTACAATATTACCACTTATAAAAAAACTTCATAGTGAAAAAGCAATAGAAATTTATGGAGATTTAGCGAAGGATTTCATGTGTACATATGACGAATCAGGAAGCATTGGAAAAAGATATCGTAGAAGTGATGCTATAGGAACACCTTTTGCCATTACCGTAGATGATGAAACAATAAATAACAATACGGTTACAGTAAGAGATCGTGATACGATGGAACAAATTACCATGAATATAAAAGATTTAAAAAAATACATTTTAGAAAGGGTAAATATGTAAAATGGCAAAACTGTATTTTCGGTATGGGGCAATGGGAGCCTCAAAAACAGCGAATATGTTAATGACTCAATATAATTATTTAGAACGTGGAAAAAAAGCAGTGATTTTAAAGCCTAAAATTGAAAATCGAGATGGAAAAACTGTGATACAATCTAGGATTGGTTTAAAAGGAGAATGCTTTTATGTAGAAGATTTTATTGAAGAATTCATAAAGTCTCCTTATGAACTGGATTGTATTTTAGTGGATGAAGCTCAATTTCTTTCGGCAACAACTGTTGAACAACTTTGTACATTTGTTGATGTATATGAAATCCCGGTCATTTGTTATGGCTTAAAAGGGGATTTTCAAACGAATCTATTTGAAGGTAGTAAACGTTTAATGGAATTAGCTGATGTAATTGAACAAATTCCAACGATTTGTTGGTGTGGGAAAAAAGCTCATATGAATGCTCGTATTCAAGATGGCAAAATTGTAAAAGAAGGTAGTCAAATTCAAATGGGAGGCAATGAATCCTACATTTCCTTATGTAGAAAGCATTATTTTGAGGAAAATTTAGGTATTTTGAAGAATAAAATTTGACACACATTCCTAATTTTGGTAGAATGAATATGTTTTGAAAAGCCATTAGCTTTTATAAAACCGCACGTTTAAGGTTATAAGTACTTTCGAGTCACCTTCATTCGGCGTGTCTTAAATTTTTAGAAGGAGGGAAATATGAAAGCTATATTTGTTACAGGTGGTAAACAATATTATGTATCAGAAGGCGAGACCATTTATGTAGAAAAATTACCGAATGAAGTAGGTAGTGAAGTAGAATTTACAGATGTTTTATATGTAGATGGAAAATCTGGAAATCCTACCGTAAAAGGTGCTAAAGTTATTGGAACTGTTGAAAAGCATGGGAAACAAAAGAAAATTATTGTTTTCAAATATCGCCCTAAGAAAAAATATCGTAAAACGCAAGGCCATAGACAACCTTATACAAAAGTTACGATTAAGAGCATTGTAAAAGAATGATAAAAATAACTTTAACAAAAGAAAATAATGAGTTAAAACAAATAAGATTTCAAGGTCATGCAATGTATGATGATTTTGGAAAAGATATTGTCTGTGCTGGAGTTTCTAGTATTCTTACAACTACAGTCAATGCAATATTAAAATTTTCAGAAGATTCGATTTGGGTAGATCAAAAGAAAGATGTTGTTTTAACAATAAAGAAAAGCGATGAGATTACTTTAAAACTTTTAGAAAATATGTTAGAACTCCTAAAAGAATTAGAAGAATCTTATCCTGAAAGTATTACAATTAGAGAGAGGGATTAAGATGAAAAGAATGATTTTAAATCTTCAATTGTTTGCCCACGTTAAAGCTCAAGGTTCTACGGATAACGGTAGAGATTCTGCTGGACGTAGATTAGGTGCAAAAGCAGCTGACGGTCAAACAGTATCTGCTGGAAGTATTTTATATCGTCAAAGAGGAACAAAGATTCACCCAGGTACAAATGTAGGAATGGGAAAAGATCATACCTTATTTGCCAAAATAGATGGAGTTGTTCGTTTTGAAAGATTAGGCAGGGACAAGAAGAAAGTTAGTGTTTACGAAGTAGCGTAAGCACTTTTTTTGTCAAGTAAATGCCAACTTGTTTTCTTATTCTATTTATGCTATCATATACATATAGTAAGTATAGAAAGAGGGGATAAGACTATGTTCTGGGCTTGGCTAAGAAGATTTCTTTAGTATATATTCCAAATAGGATATATTGCTAAAAAGGAGCTTTAATAAAATAAGGCTCTTTTTAAGCCCATTTCTAGCTCTTCTTTTGTCTAAAAGTGTAAAATAATGCAACAAATATTGTCTTTTAAAAACAATATCCTTTACAATAAGAATAGAAAGTAGGGATTAAGGTGACAAAAAATGTTGTGTTATTAAAAGCTGTAAGTATCTATTTGATTTATTTTCTATATACATACTATGCTAGTTATTTTGTAGAATTGTTTCCTTCTGTAAATTCATCCTTGATTATGTTTGCTTTAGATATGATATTCATGATTATTATTACTTCTTTTTATTGGACGAATATAAAGACAGATATTCAAAAAATGAAAGAAAAACAATCATGGAAGAAAATATTCAAACTTGTTGTGTTAGGAGTGCTTGGTTTACTCGTACTAAATATCGTGATGGGAGCGATTTCTTCCCTTTTCTTTCCTGATAGTGCAAGTTATGCAGATTCTAATACGCAAGCAATCCAAGGATTAGCAAATTTATCCATGATATACACAGTTTTCAAAACCATGATTTTTAGTGTGATAGCAGAGGAGTTATTGTTTCGTAAAACATTAAGCGATTATATCGATAACAATATAATATTTGTATTAGTTACTGCTTTGATTTATACTGTGATGAACTTTATTTTTACGGTTCAGGAGAGCAGTTCTTACTTTTTAGTAGAATTCGCCATATACTTTTTACCAGCTTTATTACTTAGCTATATTTACGTAAAAAATGACCGCAATGTAATACTGATAATGCTTATTAAATTAATATATAATTTAATACCATTAACGATTTTATTGTTAGGAATTTAAAAAGAATAGAAAGGAATTATTATGAAAAATAGTGTCTCTCTTAATATTACCATTAGTATCGCATTCGTTATTACCTTTATTTTCATAGTAACTTCCTTTTCTTTTCATTTTTTAGAAAAGCAAGAAGAGGTGGAAAGTCCGCTTGTCGCGAATATAAGCAAAGAAACTTCCAAAACAAAGATTACAAAAACAGAAAGTAAAGATTACTATACATATAAGATTGAGGATTATGAACGAGGACTTACCTATTCATGGCAATTTGAAAAAGATAGTGATAAAAACATATCCGTGGAAGATAGTTTATACATTGATGAAGATTTAAGGTTATCTTTCGATGCAACAACGACTGGAGCAGAAAGAATAGAAGACAAAGTTTCTCAAAAGAAACTAATTATCTCCTTTGATTACCATGGAACATTACCACTAAAGACAACTGTTACCATAAACGTATCAAAAGAATTTAAAGATGGAGATGCCTTATACTTATATTACTATAATCCAGACAATGATACGATTGAGTACATTACAAAAGACGTGATTGTAAAAAATGGACAAGTTTCTTTTGAAATTGAGCATTGCTCCGATTACTTTTTAACAGCAGCTGTAGTAAATGATGCAGTGAACAACCCACAAAGCATTAACTATATTATTATTGGTTTAGTAATTGTGGTTGTGGTGTTAGTCGCGGTCACATTGATTCAATCCAAAAAATAGATTATGTCAAGCAATTGTAAATTGACACAGGGGAGGGGTACCTATGATAGAATCATTATAGAAAGACTATGGTGATTTTTTCAGTTTATGTAGATTTTTATATAATTCAGTTGTTAATATAATTTAACCTTGCTCTACCATATTTGCCTAAAATAATCTTTTCTTGTT
>CAYQKO010000093.1:0-5051 GCA_964418205.1 uncultured Muribaculaceae bacterium | reverse complement strand
ATAGATTTATCTCGTGATGGAATTATTCATCTAAATTTAATCGATTTTCTATTAAATGATGATTTTTAGTCACCCAATATAATTTTAGACTAAATGACACACTAAGCCAATAGCGAATGAGTCATTTAGTCTAATTTTTGTTCTCTCAAGAACTAATTTCTTTTTTATATTCTTTCGTTAGTTCATCAAAACCTTGAACATATTTCCCATTTAGTATTGCAGAAACAACATACAAATTCTTGTTTCTTTTTTAATGCTTCTTCAATATCAATTTCTTGTTTAATAATATTTACCATTAAATCATCCCTTTCTTTTACACAACAAAAAAACAATTCCATTTCTAGAATTGATATCTATTAGTAAATTGAACCAAAGTTCAACCAGATTCTTTAATGGTGGAGCAGAGGAGATTTGAACTCCTGTCCCATAAATCCTATCTTGAAATATCTACAAGTTTAGTTGGAATTCATTTAATATAAAATATGGATCCAACGCACCAAAATTTTATACGATCTCTATAAAAATTCATAAAACTATCTAGAGAAAATAATTTTATATATCTTATATATATGAACCCTTAAACATCCTATAAGAGAAAATGGATAAGAGCCTTCCTTATAACCTTAAACTAGGCAAATACAGGAGCATAAGCTCCGAAAGAAGCATACGAATTATCTTCGTCATTTAATTTTAAAGATACATTTATAGTATGTCTACTACTTGCAATCTCAATTAGTAACTCAGGTCGAAACCATATAACTGCCCCAAGTAGGCATATTATAACACAAAAACTTGCTTTTTCCAATAAAAATTGGTATTATATGCTTGTAAAAGCAACTTTTAAGGGGGAGTATATATGTACGAGGAAAAAGATACTTCAAAGAAAAGCAAAGAAAAGAAAGCAAAAAATAAATTCCTATTTAAAAAAAGCAAAAAAAAGGAACAAGAAGAAAAGAAATCCACTAAGAAAATACTAGCCATAAAACCAGACTGGGTAGCTATTCTAATAAAATTTGCCATTTTTCTAGTAGTAGCTTTTATCATTATTTTTGTAGTTACAAAAGTCAAAATGGGTTCAAATAAAAAATCCTTTGCCGATAATATGGAAAAGATGAAAGAAGTTGCCTATCTTTATTTTAAAGAAGAAAATAATAGACCATATAATATAGGTGGAGAAGTAGATCTTTTATTAGGAGATATGATTGATGGAAATTTAATAAAAGAATTACAAGATACAGATGGCAATGTTTGTAGTAGAGATTATAGCTATGCTTCCTTAGTGAAAAATACCGAAACAGAATATGACTTAAATATTTATTTAAGCTGTGGTGGAGAAGCACAGAGTTCTACTTATACGGTAACTTATGGAAACACGAATAATAATGAGACAAATAATAATGTCACTGTTTTATATGAATTAACAAGAACCGTTACTACCACTACTGGATACACTTGTCCAGAGGGTTACCTAAATAGTGGACGTTACTGTTTAAGTGTAAATAATACGGAAATACTTGATGCTATACCAATCTATCGTGTAACACCAGAAAAAGAAACAAAAGCTCGTTATAAGTCTGGAAGTACGGAATATGAATACACAGATCCGATTGTTACCATAACAGAATCCTCTTTAAACTGTTCTAGCGGTTATACCTTAGAAAATGGCAAATGCGTGAAAGAAACCTCAGTAAAATATAAAACAAGTGCAAGTTACACATGTCCAAATGGTGGAACTTTAAGTGGTACAAAATGTTTATTCACAACTACGACAAATTATTCCGAAAGAAAAGCATATTGTACCAAAGGAACACTTGTAAATGGCGATGAATGTTACGTTACAAAAGACTATTCCTTAAAATGTATTGTAGGGAAAAAAGATAGTAGTAAAAATGAATGTTACACAACATATACTGCATCAAAAGAACTGAGTGATTGGTTACTAGACGGAAGAGTAACGTATTCTGAAAACAAAGACATCAGTAAATTGGAATCAGAAAAAGTTCGATACGAAGAAGTTTCATACAATGAAACAAAAGGAACAATTACTTACAAAAAATATATCAAAAAATACATATATGTTTGTGACGATGACGATGTTTTATCAGGCACTACATGTAAACATTATGATTCAGCCTATGAAAATCGTTATTGTAGCAGCAATTATACCTTAACTGCTGATAAATCAGAATGTTATACCTACACAAATGCAAGTTACAAAAAAACAAGTGGAACTTATACATGTCCAGATGGATATAGTAAAAAGGGTAGTGGAGAAAATGCAACATGCTACAAATATGAAGCAGCAACAAAAACAGAAGACAAAACAGCATATTGTCCATCTGGCTATGATTTAACGAAAGATAACAGATGTGTTCAAACGAAAGAACCTACCATAAAAAATGAAGAAGAAGTATACTCTTGTCCAGAAGGATATACTCAAAAAGGAAAAGGCTCTTCAACCGTATGTTACAAAAAAACAACAGGAGAGGGTTATTACTATTGTACGAGTAGTGCCGCAACTTTAAATGGAACGAGATGTATTATTCCAGCCACAACCACTTTCATAGCCTATCGTTGTCCAAGTGGTTATGAGAATTCGGGCGACAAATGCATCAAAACGAATAAAGTAGAACGTATTTTAGCCACTCTAGAAACAAGCGAAACAAGTTCGGAAGAAACAATTTGGAGCAAAACCAAAGACTTAGAAGGATGGACTTGGACTGGAAAAACCAAAGAAGAATAAGAAGATAGATTTTATTCTTCTTTTTTGATACAATAAAGATAAGAAAGAAGTTGATTATAATGACGTGTTATGAACTTGTGAGAAATTTCAAAAAAAAATATTCTGGAACCATTGCTTGGCGTTTATTTCAAAATGCCAGTGTGATTGAAGCTCATATCAATCCAGGAGAACAAGTAAAATATGCCTTTGCAGGCCAAAAAAACGAAAGCCCATTTGATTTTTTTCAAACTGCCGTAATTGCTATAACCGATAGAAGACTACTTATCGGTCAAAAAAGAGTCCTATTTGGTTATGCTTTTAGTAGTGTTACTCCCGATTTATATAATGATATGCAAGTTTATCGTGGACCTGTATGGGGACGAGTTGTAATTGATACCGTAAAAGAACAAATTGTTGTATCAAACCTATCCAAAGACGCCTTAGTAGAAATAGAAACCGTAATTACAGAATTTATGATGGAAGAAAAAAAGAAATATGCAAAAAAAGAACATGAATAAAACGAAACAAAAAAGAAGATTCATCGCATTAATGATAATCTTTCTTCTACTATTTTTAATATTCTTCCTGCTTTTCAGAAAAACAAATTATACGCTAGAGTATAAAATAGATGGTTTTACAGTACAAGAAGAGTACGATAAAGATAGTGACTATTTTACCTTCATACTAACGAAAGATGATAAAAGTTATACAACAGTTTTACAAAATCAGCATTCTAGAACCAAAAAACTCATTTATCAAATAAACGAATATAGGATAGAAGAAGAAAGCTGTATCGAGGTATTTAGTAATCAACTAAGATTTTATCCTCTTTGTCTAAAAAATGAAGAACAAATCTCCTATCACTTAACAAGTGAAGAAATGAAAGAAAATTTTGATTTTAAAAGTATAAATACTATCGATGAAACTTATAAGTCTTTTCAAATCAAAAACTATTTTTACAAAACATATTACATATGGAATTATCAAGGATTTTATCGAATAAATGATAATATAAAAGAACAAATAAAACTATTTTCACAAGATGTTTATGATCCTAAATTAATATATCAAGTAGATAATCTTCTCTTCATTCCAGACTATGATTCAAATTACTATTTTAACAAAGCATACATTTTAGATATGAGTACTGGGAAATACGATACATGGAACCTTACCGAAACTCTTTATTTTGATAGTGTCATTTTAGGAACCTATGAAAATGAATTTTACTTAGTAGACAAGCATGAAAAAAAAGAATGGAAAATAAACTTAAAGAAAAAGACTATGGAATTAATTGGAACAGAATCCAAAGGCGGAAAAACATATCAAAATGGTTTCATCGAAACAACAATGAGTAAACTAATGAACCAAAACATGTTCTTTACTGGGACTACAATAATAGATTATCAAAATGAAAATGGATTATACAAAACATATCACAACTACCAAGAACGGATAAGACAAGAAAGCCCTACCCAAATAGTAAGTAAACAAGAACAGACCGTATTCTACTTAGTAGATGATACATTATATTGCTTCACAGAAGATTATGGAGAAATACAGATAATGACATACTTTGAATGGAATTTCAATTATAATAATGTCATATTTATTTATTAGAACCAAAATTATTTTAATTATATACAGTAGAAAACTGCCGGTAGATTCCATGTATACATTCTGACAGTCGTTTTGAATTAGCCAATCTTTAAATTTGATTAAGTCATTATTAAAGGTAGAAAAGCGTTTCTTTAAATATTTAGGTGTGATGGAAGTTGAGTCACAAATGACAGCAACTATAAAAGATTTGTGCACATCAACACCACATGCTTTTGGATAAATAACTTCCATAAATAAAAACTTCCTTTCAAAAAAATTTTGAAGGAGTGAGTTGTCTATGTGATTAACACTAAGATTAAAGTAGAGTTAGAAAATCTAGAATTAGAAAATAACAAACTCACTAAAGAATTAGACAAAGCCTATATGGATATGTTAAAAGGGATAATTGATGTGGAACAATATATGAGAGTAAGTGAAAGCGACAAAAATGAAATAAGTATAAATAAAGAGAATATTGATAATCTTAAAAGTGATCAACTTGAAACCAAAAAGATAGATGCAAAAGATAAAAGAATACATAAATGAATTTTATCATTTGAGCATCCTACAAGAGAATTAATAGTTCATTTAATTGATAGGATAGAAATATTTGATGATAAAAGAGTAAATATAAAATTTGCATTTAATTGTGAATAAAGATATTTATAATGTGCATAATTATATTGACACCATAAATAAAATAACATACAATAATAACTGTAAGGAGATG
>CAYQKO010000092.1:0-5075 GCA_964418205.1 uncultured Muribaculaceae bacterium | reverse complement strand
CACAAAATATCCTTTGTTATACGAAACACAAATATCCAAAGTAATGAAAAACCTAGCAATACATCATTCACTAGGTTTTTAAAATAAATACAAAACGGTAGATTAAGCAACTTTCTTAGCTTCTCTAGCACTAATAATTACTTTCTCTCCATTTATGGTTTTCTTTTGAAGATTTGGTTTTTGAACTCTTTTTGTTGCATTTAATGCTTTACTTCTTGAATTTACTGTCAAAGGTTTTTTTGTTGATACTTTTTTTGCCATTATAGTTCACCTCACTTTTTTCTCTTAAAAATCTTATCAAAAACTATAACTAAAGTCAATTAAAATCGATATTGCAACTGCATGAACGAAATAATTTTTTTACTTGTTCTTCGTAATTATCACTATGGCAAATAAATGAACCTGAAACAAATTGATCTACCTTTTCTTTTACGATAGAAATTGTCTGTTCATTCATTCCACCATCGATAGATATCAAAAAAGGATTATTTTCTTGATATTTTTTTAACATATCTAATTTTTCTACCGAGCTTTCTAAAAACTTTTGACCACCACGCCCGGGATAAACACTCATTACCAAAACTAAATCGATTTTATCTAGATACGGTTGTAGTCTTTCTACATCTGTATCAGGATTTATTGCTAATCCTACTTTTATCTTCCTGTCATGCAAAAATTCTATACACTCATTTACATTCGAAATCTCTAAAGGAATCGTGATAAACTCTGGATTGAAACATATCAAATCTTTTATCGCTTCCATAGGACTTTCCATCATAAGATGAATATCAAGAGGTTTATGACTTAGTTTTAATAATTTCATAGTATCTTCTTTTTCATAGTTCTTTGTTCCTGCAAAAACTCCGTCCATTAAATCAACATGTAAATAATCGCATGAAGTTTCATTAATTCTTTTTATCGTTTCTTCTTTACTAAATTTACTACTTAAATACGACACAGACAATTTCATTTCATCCACTCCTCTATCATTTTTTGATATGAATTATATCTTGAAATCAAAATGTACCCTTCTTTTACTGCTTTCTTTATTTCACAATCTCTTTCATTCAAATGCATACAATCCTTAAATTTACAAGAATAGTTTTGAAACTCCAAAAAAGTATTCCGAATTTCTTCCTTTGATGCATTTCGAATCTCTAAACTAGAAAAACCTGGAGTATCGCAAAAAGAAACCGATTGAATCTGATGAATTTCAGAATGTCTTGTTGTATGCTTCCCACGGTTTAACGCTGCTGATATTTCATCTGTTTTTAGATTTAAGTCAGGAGATAGGCGATTTAACAATGTACTTTTTCCAGCACCTGTTTGACCAGTTAATACGACTAATTTTTCTTTTAAATAGTCCATTAGCTCTTCCAAATGTTGGTTATCAAAGCAAGGAATCCCGATGGACTCATAATATGTTTTATAAGAAATATAAGTCTCTTTCTTTGTCATCAAGTCTAATTTCGTAAAACATATAACAGGTTTCACATTAGCTAATAAAATAGATGTAATCTCCTTATCCAATAAAGTTGTATTAAAATCCGGTTTCACCATTGAAGTCACGATTAAACCAATATCAACATTACAAACATTAGGGCGATATAACTCATTTTTTCTAGGTAACAATTCTAAAATATAATGATTCTCTTCATCAATCCTACAAGAGTCCCCAACAAGAGGCGTTAACTTTTCTTTACGAAAACGCCCCCTTGGAGTACATATATAAGACTTATCTTCTACCATTACCGTATAAGAATTACTAATATTTTTTACTATAACACCCTTTAACATAATCCACTTTCTTCACAAGATTCTTTTTTATCGTCATCATCCGTATCCGTAGTAGACTTTTTAGCTATAGTAACCGTAATAGAAGTGTTATTTACAATTCTTGTTCCTTCTTCCCTACTTTGCCCAATAACAATGCCTTCTGAAACGGAATTATCTTCTTTTTCTACTTTATTTACTGTAACATTATACTTCTTTAAGTAATCGACTACATCTTCATAGGTATAACTACCATTTGTAAAATCTGGATATTTATCTACATTTGGAATATAAAGCGTAACATAATCCCCTTGAGAAACTTTTTCTCCCACAGCAGGTATTTGAGAGATTACTGTATTTTCTTCAATTTTTTCATCATCCGTGTCCTTTTTCTCCACAAGTACTTGAACACCTAAAGCTTCTAATTTTCCTTTTACTTCTAAATAATTACTACCAGTATAATCTTCCAATGTAATTTTTGTATCGCCTTCACTTACCCATAACGTAACTTCTGTTGCCTTCGTTCTTTTCGTATTTGCAAGAGGAGATGTTTTTACTACTTTACCAAACTCTATTTCTTCCGAAGCAATCTTTTGCTGATTACTAGCCACATTGAAACCTGCATCTTGAAGGGCTTTAATCGCGTCTTCTACAGAATACCCAGTTACATCTGGTACCAAAATTTCTTTATTTGTAGTTAATGCTGGAATTAATACGACCACTGTTGTAATAGCTACCACTAACAAAGTAAAGATAGACGCTAAAAAGATAAGTAATTTATTTTGCTTTTTTAAATCATTTTTTGTAATTTGACGGGCCAAGACTTCACCTTCATTCTCTTTATCTATTTCTTCTTTCTTTTCTACTTTTTTACTTTCTTTCTTTTCTTCCGTTACAACTTTTTTAGACTCTTTCTTTTTACTATCATCGAAAAGTTCAGGATAAGAAAATGTGATTTTTTCTTCATGAGCACGTTCTTCATCCAAGCAAGTTAATAAATCATTATGCATTTCTCTTGCATCCGCATATCTATTTTTTGGATTTTTTGCCGTTGCTTTAATAACAATATTTTCAATACTTTGGGGTAAATTAGGTAGTTTCTCTCGAATACTTGGCAACGGTTCTTTTAAATGTTTTAAAGCAATTTCCACCGCATTATCTCCACGATATGGAAGTGACCCCGTTAAAAGCTCATACATAACAATTCCCATAGAATATATATCACTTTGTAAAGTAGCCCCTTTTCCATTTGCTTGTTCTGGTGGTAAATAATGGACACTTCCCATTACAGAATTTGTCTGTGTCAGTTGCGTACTATTCATAGCCATGGCAATTCCAAAATCCATGATTTTTACAAGACCATTTTCTAAAATCATAATATTTTGAGGTTTAATATCTCGATGAATAATATAAGAATCATGTGCAACACTCATACCATCCGTAATTTGAAGCATAATATCAATGACTTCACTTACCGTAAGTTTCCCTCGTTTTTTAATTAATTCTTTTAAGTGTTTTCCTTCTACGTACTCCATTACAATATAATATTGTCCATTATCCTCTCCAACATCATATACCTCTACAATATTAGGATGAGTAAGACTACTTGCAGATAAAGCCTCTCTTTGAAAACGTCTAACGAATTTCTCATCACCAGCTAAATCTCCTCTTAAGACTTTTACCGCAACATTACGATCTAAAATAGTATCATAAGCTAAATAAACATTCGCCATTCCACCTTCCCCAATCGCCTTAATTATTTGGTAACGATCACTAATTTTTTGACCTTTCATTATCATTCTTTACACCCACTTTTTATTTCTAGAAATGCTATCGATATATTATCTGTGCCACCCCTTGCATTACATTTACGAATCAACTTTTTTACTTTTTCTTCCATCGTCAAATCTTCTTCTAAAACTTTTTCTATTTGCTCTACAGTAAGCATATTTGTTAATCCATCACTACACAAAAAGATTCCATCAATATCACTTTCCACTTCAAAAATATCCATGTCAATATTTTCTCCAGCACCTAATGCTTTCATAAGAACATTTTTTTTCGGATGATTTTTAGCTTCCTCTTCAGTAATATCTCCAGCTTCTAAGAGTAAGTTTACCAATGTATGATCATGGGTAACTTTATGAAGATGACCATTTTTTAAAACAAATCCCGAAGAATCCCCAATATTTCCAAAAATCAAAAATTTATCCGTTAACAACGCCAAGACTAAAGTTGTCCCAAGCCCAGTTGAATCAAAATGATTCTTCGCATATTCTAAAATCGCTTCATTAATTTCACTTACATTATCATTTAGCCAATTTACTGCATCTAGTTTTGAACCAATGCTACTCATCGAAGAAAACCTTTTTCCAAAATGTGTAACTACTAAACTTGAAGCAACCTCTCCAGCCCTATGTCCACCCATACCATCCGCGACAATCATAAGCTCTTCTCCGCTAGCATTTTTAATAATGGAAACAGAATCTTCGTTATGGCTTCTAACCTTTCCAACATCTGTTAAATAATATGATTTCATAGTTCACCTCGTTATCATATTAAGCATATCAAAATTTTTCTTCATCGTCCATTATTTCATATTCTTCCTACTTTATTTTATAAATTATAAGGAATTGAATTGACATTTTCTTTACAAAAAAAGAAAGAAACTTTCCTCCCTATTTACTTTCAAGTCTTTATACTATCCCATCGCGTTTGTTTCAGGTAAAGTAGAACCGCCATCAAAAACAATCGTTTCTGAGGTAATATAACTAGCTTCATCACTTGCTAAAAAAGCCGTTAATTCACCTAATTCTTCCACCGTTCCCATTCTTTTCATTGGAATATTTTGAGCTATCGAATTTATCACACTTTCTGGATTACTTGGATTCGTTTCCTTTGCCATATTTTCTACCATAGGTGTCCTAAGATATCCTGGCATAATCGCATTTACACGAATATTATTCTTCACTAAATCGGCTGCTAACCCTTTTGTAAAGCCAATTAAAACAGATTTCGTAGTAGCATAGAAAACTTCCCACTGAAGACGGAACGATTCATAGTTCCGTCATTTTTTTGCTCTAAAATGAAGGGTTTTAAAGCAATTATAATTCTAGAAAATCATTTTAGTCGATATTTTTCAAAATAATATTAATTCTATTTCTCTACATTATTCAATAATTATTGAATATAATATTAAAGTAAGATAAATTTAGTAATCTTACAAAACTAAATTTTGCCTATTGTAATGTTAAACATTAGTTAAAATGTTACCGATTTATAATAAAGATAACAAACAAGAG
>CAYQKO010000091.1:0-5080 GCA_964418205.1 uncultured Muribaculaceae bacterium | reverse complement strand
AATTAATTTGCAGATTTTCCTTATTTTTTTGCTAAATTAATTTGTTAATCTATAGCAAATGAATATGATATGTCAAGCAATTGTAAATTGACACGGGGGGGGGTACCTATGATAGAATCATTATAGAAAGACTATGGTGATTTTTATGAGATTAGAAAAGTATAGAGAAAAAGAGAAAAAGAAAATAGGAATCTTAATCTTTACCATATGTTGCATTCTTTTAGTAGCAGGAGTATTTCTTTATACAAGTTATGCTTGGTATGAAGAGAATGAAGATTTTAATTTAATCAATGGAACAGTAGAAGATCCAGGAGACTTATACTTTGCTTATTATGTAGATGGAGTGATTTCTACATCTATGCCAACTCAAAATAGTGGATATACACTAGATACCGAAAAGAGTAGCTGTAATAATGGAGTTACAATAACATGGGATGAAGCAGGTTGGAATGCAATAGCAAATTACCGTGGTTATTCGCCTTCGAATATAACTAGAACCAAATGTACTTTATATTTTGTAAAGAATACAAAAACAGTATCCACTGTATTAGGAAATATGGAAGTGAATCAAAATACACCAGATTATAGTTTATCCAGTTGTTCGGACGATACTTGTGAGTCCCATGAAGCAGGGATTTATGAAACAACCGATGATGATGGAACCAGTTACTATTACCGAGGAAGTGTAGAAAATAACTATGTTTCTTTCGCGGGATTCTATTGGCGGGTGATTCGTATTAATGGAAATGGAAGCATCCGAATGATTTATGATGGAACAGTAGCACATGCAAATGGAGAATCATCAACGGATCGTTATTTTACAACAAGCAAATTTAATGCAAGTTATGCCGATAATATGTATGTAGGATATATGTATACCAGTGGAGAAGTACATGGAACAGGAACCTCTTCTGTGATAAAAACAACTGTTGATACTTTTTATAAAGAAAAGTTATTAAGTTATGCAAGTTATTTCGATACAGAGTCTGGTTTCTGTGGAGATCGAAATACATTAAATTCTGCGACTGGAGTAGGAACAGGAACTGTAACAACCTATTATTCAGGATATTTAAGAGTAGTAGAGAGTACTCCAACATTAAGTTGTAGCAATTCTAGTGATTATTATACAGTGAGTTCAGCTAGTTCTGGGAATAAAGGATTGACATATCCAATCGGTTTAATTACAGTGGATGAAATGATATTAGCTGGACATGCTGGAGGAGTATTTGAAGGAGAAGAAAATCATCAAAAAGCCAATACAAGTAGTTATTTAGCAATAGGAAATGGTTTTTGGACAATCACCCCAATCGCGGCTTACAATCCGTTTGACGTTAGCATCTGGAGTTCTTATATATTCGGTTACAACGGAAATGGTACACTTGACGATTATACCGCAGCCTTTCCAAGAGCTGTTCGCCCTGTCATCAATATAAAATCCTCTGTTAAGATTCAGGGGGAAGGGACAAAGACGAATCCTTACACATTATCAATCTAAAATAGTTATCGGCCCTTATTCATTAAAACTTCGATTCATTTAGTGAGTTATTTGATGATAGAATTTTAAAGGTATCCATGTTATACTTCTATTAAGGCAGGTGATTGTATGTTTTTACCAATCAAAGTTACCACGGATTATTCTATTTTAAAAAGCATGATTACCGTTCCAAAACTTATTCTTTTTTTAAAAAAATATAACATTTCTGTATGTGGTATATGTGATGAAAATTTATTTGGAGTAATGGAATTTTATGATGGATTAAAAAAAGAAAATATTAAACCAATTATAGGCCTTGAAGTAGAGGTGAATTCTGTTAACCTTTACTTATACGCTCGTGATTATATAGGTTATCAATCTTTATTAAAAATAAATACTTTAAAAGAAGAAAGATCCCTATCATGGATGGATTTAGAAATATATGAAAGTCACTTAAATATGATTTTACCTTATCTTCATATTATGCATTTTCAAGAGTTGAAACCAAAATTTCAACATTTCTATGTTGGGTATCTTTCCGAGTATGAAAAAAGTAATGCTTTCATCATTACAAACAATGTTATCTTTTGTCCTGATTTTAAAGCTTTCAATATGAAAGATAGTGAATACTTAAACTTGTTAAAAGCTATAAATAATGGGGAGTCTATGAAGATAATGCCTCAAGAAAACTATGAAAAAAATTCTTTGGAATACTATTTAAAAGAAACCATTGTGGATGATAAAACAAAAGAATTTGTAGAAAGTTGTAATGTCATTTTTCCAACGAATGTAAATTATATTCCAAAGTTTGATAAAGAGAAAGATTCCAATCAATACTTGTTTTCCTTAGCTAAAAAAGGTTTATCGAAACGTTGCAACAACGAGGTCTCAACTGAGTATGTAAAGCGTTTAAAATATGAACTCTCTGTAATTCAAAAAATGGGTTTTGCAGACTATTTTCTAATTGTTTATGACTATGTTCGTTATGCCAAACAAAACGACATTGTAGTAGGGGTAGGTCGTGGTAGTGCAGTTGGTTCTTTAGTAAGTTATTCATTAGGAATTACCGATATTGATCCTATAAAATATCATTTACTCTTTGAGAGGTTTTTGAATCCAGAACGTATTACTATGCCTGATATTGATATTGATTTTGAAGAAAGTGGTAGAGATAAGGTTGTAGAATATGTAAAAAATAGATATGGAAGAGATTCTGTTGCAAATATTATTACGTTTGGAACCTTAAAAAGTAAACTTGTCTTACGTTGTGTTGGAAAATGTTTTGAGATAAATCCTACGGTGATTGATTCTTTTGTAAATAGGATAGATGCCAAACTAACCTTAAAAGAAAATTTACAAAAGAAAGACATTCTATACTATGTAAACCATAATGAAGATATCAAAAGAATGATGGAAGCCTCTTTAAAAATAGAGGGAATGAAAAAGCATATTTCTACGCATGCTGCTGGAGTAGTTATCTCAAGTGTTCCCTTAGATACAGTTATACCAACACATCGTAGTGGGGGGACTTTGCTTACTGGTTTTACTATGAACTATTTAGAAGAAATTGGTTTGTTAAAAATGGATTTTTTAGTGATTGCTAATTTAGATATTATTAAAAATGTTTTAATGTTAATTAAAGAGAATACGAACGAAAAACTAGATTTAAGAAAGATTAATTTAGAGGATAAAAAAGTGTTAGATAGTTTTTCCAATGCCGATACAGCGGGGGTATTTCAATTCGAGAGTGAAGGAATGAAAAATTTCTTAAAAAAACTGAAGCCAACTCGTTTTATGGATATTGTCGCGGCCATTGCTTTATTTAGACCAGGCCCTATGGAAAATATTGATACCTATATAAGAAGAAAAGAAGGAAAAGAAAAAATATCTTTTTTGCATGAAGATTTAAAACCAATATTAAATGAAACCTATGGAATTATTGTTTATCAAGAACAAATTATGCAAATATTAAGTTTAATCGGTGGGTTTACTTTTGCTGAAGCAGATACCATAAGAAGAGCAATGAGTAAAAAGAAAAAAGAACTCATTGAAAGTTATCGTGATTCTTTCATAAGTGGAGCTCAAAAAAAAGGATATGAAAAAAAGTTAGCAGAAGAAATCTATGAATTAATTTTAAAGTTTGCTAACTATGGTTTTAATAAGTCCCATTCCGTAGCCTATGCGATGATTGGTTACCAAATGGCTTATTTAAAAACATATTATCCTGCTTACTTTATTGCTAACTTATTAAATATGAATCTTGATAGTGTCATTAAAACCAAGGAATATATTGCTTTAGCCAAAAAATATAATATTTTGATATTACCTCCAAGTATAAATCAGAGTAATCTTACATATGAAATCCAGAATAACAGTTTACGTCTCCCTTTTGGAGTAATAAAAAGTTTAGGAACAGAAATATCGAAAACCATTGTAAAAAATAGAAAAGAGAAACCATACATTGATTTTTTCGATTTTGTTTGTCGTAACTACAAAGATTCCGTAAATCGTAAAACAATAGAAGCTTTAATTAAAGCGGGTGCTTTTGATGAATTTCATTATAATCATAACACCTTAAAGGAAAATATTGAAAAAGCTTTAAACTATGCCATGCTTGCAAGTGATTTAGAAGAGGATTATGTTATGAAACCAACAATGACTGAAGTAGAAAAAGAATCAGACGAAGAGATAAGAAAAGAGGAACTTGAAGTCTTTGGGTTTTATATTAGCAATCATCCGGCAAGTAAATATATAGATTCATCCATAATGAAACTTGAAAATATTGTCAAGAATTATGACAGACGTGTTTCCTGTGTGGTAATTGTAGATCGAATGAAAAATGTTTTAACCAAAAAAGGCGAAAGAATGGCTTTTTTTGCTGCTAGTGATGAAACAGGAACTGGGAATTTTGTTGTTTTTTCTTCTCTCATGAAAGAGCTAGATGGTATCAAAATTGGAGATTTAGTTCATGTAGAAGGAAGAGTAGCAAAAAGATTTGCCGATTATCAAGTGAATATAAATAAAATAGAAAAGATTGGAAATTAAGAAATAGTAGTACAATCTAATTCGAAAGAGGTAAATATCATGATTCGTAAATTTGAGACTAGTAACAATTATCTAAGAAACTATTTATCTTTATTTCGATGCCCGATATGTCATAGTACCTTACAATTCAATTCGAAGACTTTATCTTGTCTAAAGAATCATAGTTTTGATTTAAATAAGAAGGGAACCGTATGTCTCATAAAAACTAATGAAAATCTATTTAGAAATCGCAAAAGATTCATTCAAAAAGATTTTTATAATGACATATATAATTCTATTGCAAATGTGATTCGTAAACAATTTAAAAATCAAAAAATCTTAGGATGTGCAGGAAACGGAAAAATCCAAATTTGTTTCATTCCAATTTTTTCTTGCTTTCTTTTTTCTTTTTCTAATTCTTTGAGACTCTTATTAGGTGTTAACAATTTTTCTGGCATTGTCCCGCCTAATCTTTTAATTGTATTACGAACTTCTTTTCCTATTTCATAATGTGTTTTATTAGCATCACTTTCAGTTTTGATATTTTCTCTTTTTAACTTTGATTCTGTTTGTGTAATGCGA
>CAYQKO010000090.1:0-5114 GCA_964418205.1 uncultured Muribaculaceae bacterium | reverse complement strand
GGATTTCCACCAACTATATATTAAGCACCGAACTGGCGCACCTCTTTTCTTATATTGTTATTTTATCATGTAACCTTTAAGATGTAAATTGAAGAAAAAATGAAACATATAGCATTTATAAAATACAAAAAGATATTGCCGAAACAATATCATTTTATATTTGAAAAAACATTATTATAATCTTCACTCGTAATATGCCTAGTCTCATTATCCATAAATTGAATCAAATATTCTGTACCCTTTTTGCTTACTTTCAAAAGATTTCCTTCATTTGTCGAAACAATCATATAATTGGTAAGAGAATAGAAATAGGAATAATAATCTCCATCAAAGAAATACTCATTGCCATCTTGATCTAATAAATAGCCTTGATTCTCATTCATACCAAGTAACAAAAAGGAAACCTTTTTTCCATTGGTATCTTGAATATAGTGAACAACACCATCTTCTTCTAATCCAATCGTACCATCAAAATAGTAATATAATGTACCCTGATTTCCAATCGAAGCATTACGTACATGAACAACATCAAAATAGTTTTGCCCATCAAAAGTATATACTTCATCATCTACCTTTAAATAAACATCACGTACAAGACAAGTAATAAATCCATCCTGATTCGATAGAGCCACCAAATCTACTTCTGCAGACTTTGAAATATCCTCGCCATCATATACTTTAGAAAAAGTTATTTCCAATGGACTCTCTTCTTCAAAGTCTTTCGATTTATAAACATTATTTTTCTCAGTCAACACATACATCGAAGTTCCATAAAACTCTGACATTCCACAACCAGTTGTAAATGCAATCTTTACAATTTTTTCATTTTCCAATTGTATATTTACTTCTTCTTTGGTATCTAAATCTTGAATATTTAAAATACCATCCAAAATAGAAGCTTGATATTGTTTATTCAAATCAGCATACGTTCCAAATGTAAAATCATTCCCACTAGTCTCTGGATATCTCAAAAAAACACTTAAATCCTGTTCTACGAAACCATCGAAAAGATTTTCCTCGGTCTCTTGATTCGATTCATTGGTTGTAAGAGAATGTGTAAAAAAACAAACTCCTCCAATTAGAAAAACAAAAAGCACTATCAAAGTAAAAATAATATAACTTTTCTTCATAAGAATACTCCCTCCAAAATATAGAATATGATACCACAATTTGCTTTATTCATCAAGTTTCAGCAAACTTAATTTTTGATAAACTAATTTAAAACAAGCTAAAAACTTATTGACTTCATCCGTTGTAGTCAAATGCGATAAACTAATACGTAATGTACTAGAAGCTCTTTTTTTATCCTTATAGATAGCCATCACCGAAGTAGAAATTTCACCGCTAGAACATGCAGTATTTGTACTAACATAAATCTCATATTCCTCTAAAGCATGTAAGAATGTCTCCGCTTTGATATTTACCAAAGATATATTAAGAATGTGAGGAATACTTATTTTGGTTCGATTAATCAAAACCCCTTCATACTTACTTAACTCATCTACTATTTTATCATTTAAACGTTTAATAAAATTTTCTCTTTTATCTAAATCGGTTGTAGCCAAACGGATTGCCTTCGCAAATGCAACAATTAAAGGAACAGAAGGAGTACCTGGATTTAACATATTTGAGTGTCCACTTCCATAAAGCAAAGGAGTCACATTTACACGACTATTCTTATATAGAAGTCCTATTCCTTTCGGACCATATATTTTATGAGCACTCACACTAGCTAAATCAACATCATGGAAATTTACTGGAACTTTTCCTAATGCTTGAGTCATATCACTATGAAGCAACGTCGCATTATTTTCTTTCCGAATCACTTGACGAATCATTTTTAAAGGCTGTCTTACTCCAGTTTCACTATTTACAGCACAAATACTAACAAGAATAGTATCTGGACGCACCAAACTTTTTAAATCCTCAAAATCAATTAATCCCTCTTCTGTATTGTCTACATAACTAATCTCAAATCCTATACTTTCTAGATAATTACAAATCTGGTAAATAGAAGGATGTTCTAATTTAGAAACAATCAAATGATTACCATTTTTCATATTCGCAAGACTTGTTCCTATTAATGCCAAATTATTCGACATCGTCGCTCCACTTGTAAAAGTAATTTCACTTTCTAAAACATTAAAAATATCACTAATTTGTTTTATAGCACTATTCATAAGAGCTTTCGATTTCACACCTAAACTATGTAAAGAATTGGGATTTCCCATAAAATCCTTAGTAGCCCGAATATAAGACTCTAAAACATCATACCCTACCGGTGTCGTGGCACTATAATCCAAATAAATCATTTCACTTCACTCCCTAACAAAATAGAACGCACTTGTTCCCAATCATAAACTCTTCTAATTCCCAATTGTTCCAACTCTTCAAAAGAGTACTTCCTGTTATGCATTTGATCAATAAGAAGCTTTATCTGTCCATATCCTTTTAAATTACCAACTTTATCATCAATTTTAATATCACATAAAATAATATCTTTGCTTCCTGTTAAGATAATTTTTTTTGGATCAATAAAAGGCATATTATGTAAAATCCATTCATATTTATACTTTGCCATAATACTACTTTCTTTCACTCTTCTTTTATCCACAAAAGCAGAAACAATATAAATTTCATAAAAATGACTAAGCTCCTCAATCACTTCTAGAGCATGAGGAAGCAAAGTTGCCTCATCATACACATTCACATTTTGATAAAAATAATCTAAAAATACTTCTTTTGTATCAGGATCAATAACATCTTCTACAAAGTAAGAATCAATATCCGTGTATTGATAATTCGTTCCTAAGTATTTATTTACTTCCTTTAAATAACTAGGAGAACAAATCGTCTCATCTAAATCTATCATTATCTTCTTCATAACATCACCCTTGATACTCATCTAAAAGTTTTTTATAAATACCTGGTTCAATCACATTAATCGCATGAATTGCACTTTCTAAAGAACTTTTAAAATTACCTTGATAAAATGCTTTTTCAGCTTTCATAAGACCAATCTCTACTTCTTGATTTACAGGTCGATAACGATTCCCATATACAATCGCTGTTTCAGCCATTTTTGCAGTTTTAATCGTTTCCTTAGTCGTATTATAAACTTTCAAAACTAAATCCCTTGCCGTATCCACTCTAGTATTTAACACTTTAATAGAAATCGGTGTTTTTTCAAGTTCTTGAACCATATTGGCAATAGCCTCCGTAGCTTCAGCAAGTTCTATAAAATAATGATCAGGAATCATCGGTAATTTATAAGAACGCATCTCTTTTTTGGCTTGATTTAAAATGCCTTTCATTTCATCCAATTGTTCACGAGCCCGCAATTCATCTTCTTTTAAACTACCAAAAGTTCTTAAAGCAACTTCTAATTTTTCTTCTGTTTTAGATACCCGTAAATTCAATAATTCCATTTCTTTTCCTAAATGAGAATAAGAAACCGTTTTACTTCGCCCAGACTCAATAATATCATCATAATCCGTTCTTTCATCCGCAAGTTCTTCCTTAATTTTAAAAACAATTTCTACATCTTCATCAGCCAAATCATAACTATACTTAATATCATCCAATTTTTTCAATAAAGTATCATTAATTTTAATCAATTTTGTTACTTTAAGTAAAATACTTCTTAAAAAATCATTATATATTTTTCGAGCAATTTTCTCTTTATCAAAATCATTATAAATAGAATCAAAATAATCACTAATGGTTTTCAATTCAAAAATACTATCTTCAATATTTAAAACATTCAAACGTTGAAAAATATCTGTAATCTTTTTACTAGATTCCGTTACATTATATGGAATATTTAAATAATCTAAATTATAACCATCCTTTTCCATTTTTTTCGCTATATTTGTAATATTAGTAATCTTTTTTGGAATAATATTTTTCCCCATTGTAATAATCGTTGGAGCTTCTTCAATCACCATTTTTAAATTACCTGTCAAATCATCAATGGCTTTCACAATTTTACTAACTTCTTGATAAGCCTTTTTTTCCATGGATACTTCAAATGCACTAAAAAGCTTATCGACATTTTCAAACTGTAATTCTAAAGGAGAACTCACTAAAGTATAATCCGCTTTATGGTCATGATACGTAGTAAGAATACTACGATAATTTGCTTTTAACTTCGTAATAGTCTCTCTATTCTTTTCTTCACTTAAAGTAATTTCTTTAATTTCATCTAGTAAAAAAGTAGCTTTCGTTTTTACATAATAAATATCTAATTCAATATCACTCAATTTTTTAGGAAGATTTTTATAATCTTTTTTCGAAAACAATTCTTCTGCTTCTAAAAGAGCATCCGTAATTCGATTCACATCAGAATCTTTAATTGTTTGAAATCTACTTTGCCACAACAAAAGACTATCTTGCATGTCACTTCCTTGAACCAAGGGTTCTACTTTATTAAATTCTGCCATCAAATTAGCAGATACAATTAAATTTTTATCTCGTTCCAACTCATCTAATATTTTACGATACTTTTTCTTCTCACGATTCGCCATAAAATACAAAACAACGGAAATCGTAATAATCGTTAAGAAATAACAGGCAATACCTAAGATAACGAATAAGTCCTTACTCATGTAAATCTCCTACCTTCTATGTATTATTTTATCATATTTTGTCACATTTGAAAGAATATTTTCACAGAAATGTGGCTTATAAAACAAAATGTCCTATCATATTCCTTTCAATAGAGTGTGTATTCTAAGCAAAAAACTGTCCATAAAGTTCTTTCTATAGGCAATAAAGCTTTTTATTTAGAGAATCCACATGCAAAAAAAATTTCAGATGATTTCGCAACTGAAATTGTAAATGAGTATTTAACTAATTATTCTTATTATGGTTTTACTCATTCTGTAGCCTATATTCTAGCATTTTCAAATAAAACATTCTTTGATTTTTTCCTAATATTTGCAACCCATCATACTCTTCTAGAATTTCTTCTAAAATACTTTTTATTTTATCTAAATCTATTCTGGGTACAATTCTTAACACAGCTTCTTTACAATCTATGTTATTACTTTTTTCAATAAATTTTATTATAAGTATAACAAATTAAATCTACATTTAATCTTTTAAAATTAGTT
>CAYQKO010000089.1:0-5184 GCA_964418205.1 uncultured Muribaculaceae bacterium | reverse complement strand
CATTTTCCTTTTTTTCTTTCAAAAAATCGTTCGACAAAAGATGTCAAAATATTTTTTTTCTCCCAATGTCTATTGTTTTTTTCTTTAGTTCTTAATGTAAGCATATATTGCCAACCATGAATACTCCAACGTATTCTAGGACGTTAAACAACAATTATATTAGAACTTCTTACAAATTACCCTTGCTTTTCGTAGTATCTGTAATCCATTTTATTCTCATTGTTTTTAATATAAGTTTCTAAATTTACTGTACCATTAGGTACAGGAATATCTTTACCCCTTTAAAAAAATTTACGTCAAATAAAAAAGATAAAGTTTGGTCTTTATCTTAGTTACTATTTGAAATGACGATGCTAACTTTGTTAGAAACTACAAAATGTACTCGTGGATCCGTGTTTTCAATTTGAACATCTACTTCGTAAGTTCCCACGATATAATTGGTTAAATCAATATAAGCAGATATATTATTTTCGGTTATGGTGTCTATTACGGATTGTACACCTTTTACTTGAACTGAAATGGCTTCGTCGTTTGTTCTGTTTACGGTTAATCCACTACTTAAGTTATTTGCTTTGATATTGGAAATATTGATAGTTTTTTGTTTTTCATCTCCAAAGGTTACTACTATTTTAACGTCGCTTTCACTTATGGATCTAACGCCACTTGGATTTTTGATATCCGCGACTCTTGTTAAGGCTCCCCCTGTCCCAGCTCCGTTGACATCAATTACTACTGGTACACTATTGATTTTTTCAATTTCTTCTTTTTCCCCATAAATATCTACTGAATAGCTTGTACTACCGTTTATGGTAATGGAAGAAATGGCTTTTCCTGCTACTAAATCACCAGTTGTTGTTACAACGATAGGTACAGTCTTTTTATATGTACTAAAGGATATACTAGCACTTAGGGTATTGGGAACGATTTCTACGTTATCAATTACGTTTCCTGAACTATCATACGCGACTAAAGTTAGGTTATCTACATCATAAGTAATGGCTTCTGTAAATTTACTGTTACTTAAATCAATTAAGGCTTTTACTGTGGCAATTTTGTCTAATGTATCTTGAGCTCCTTTTACTACAACGGTATTTTGGTCAAGAGAAACATTTGAAATAGAAAATTTTTCATTTAGTTTCTCTTCATTTAATAATTCATATGTCACATTTTTTTCTTCACTAACTTTATTTTTGATAATTACGGTTACATATGCTGGATCTAGTTTGTAATTAATGTTATCTACTGTTTGAGAGTATGTAAGTGAGGCTTTTTGAGGCGTATCGCTAGCGGTGTAATTGGACAAATCTAATACTACTTGATGTTCTCCGAGTTGCTTAGCTAAATATAAGGAACTTTTACGACCTGTCAATATAATGTCTACGGTATCGACAAGTCCTTCTACTACATATTTTTCTTTATTATATATAACTGTCACAGGTTCGTTTGCTAGAATCTCTGCTTCTGTTTCTACTAAGGTGATTACTTGTGAATCAACCAGTATAAATACGGTTATTGCTAAGGCTAGGGAAATATATACTAAAACGATTGGTCTATTTAAAAATTTTTCTAAATGAATTGGATTATTTTTGAATTTTTCAAATAGAAAGTAAATAGCACGACTAATTGGTGTTACAAATTTTTCGTCTAATATTTGGTAACATTTTTTGAAAAATTTTCCTAGTTTGCTTAATATTTTATTCATGAATATCCTCACTTTCCACATCTTCTGGATCTCCATCATAGAAAACTTCTGTTTTTGGTTTTAATTCATCCATTAACATCATTCTAAAATCATCTAGAGTTAGGTTGTAATGAAGTTCTCCATCACATGCTATGCTAATACGGCCAGTTTCTTCGGAAACAACTAATGCAAGAGCGTCATATTCTTCAGCAATTCCTAAGGCTGCACGGTGTCTTGTTCCTAATTTTTTGCTGACACCTGGGTTCATACTCGTTTTAAATACGGCACCAGCACAGGTGATTTTATCTCCTTGAATGATTACTCCACCATCATGTAAAGGACTGTTTGGAAAAAATAGGTTGCTTAATAGTTCACTTGAAATATCCGCATAAATTTTGGTAGCGCGATTGATATATTCTTGTAAGGAAACGTCTCTTTCAATTACTATCAAAGCACCAATGCGATTTCTTTTTAAGTACTCCACGGATTTCATGATTTCACTTATTACTTTTTCGCGTTCGTCTCCAGTTAATACTTTATGACGCCCTAAAAGCTGAGTTCTGCCAATGCTTTCCAACATATTTCTAATTTCTGGTTGAAAGACAACGATGATGGCAAGTGGTCCCCATTCAACTACATATTCTAATAATAATCCCACTGTATATAAATCTAGTATTTTACTAATGATTTCAATACAAATTACTAATAATACCCCTTTTACAATTAACACCATTTTTACATTGTTCCGAATATTTTTTAAGATAAAATAGAATAATAACCAGACGATACAAATATCCAAAACTTTTGTAAATAATGACCAAATTGTTGCTAATGTCATTTTAACACTTCCTATTCTTTGTCTTGTTCATTATAACAAATTTTTTATCGATAATCTACCTTAAATGAATTACAAAGAAAAAAAGTAGAAAGTCCCTACTTTGTTAATGTTTCTAAATTATTGTTTTGGTTTATCGTACTATTCGTAGTCATATCTGTAATGGTATTTGCTTGACCATTCATTGGCATGTTTGGAATATTAGGTACACTTTTTTGAGCAGCTTC
The DNA here is from genome assembly GCA_964418205.1 of uncultured Muribaculaceae bacterium. Lineage (GTDB taxonomy): Bacteria > Bacillota_I > Bacilli_A > RF39 > UBA660 > Ventrenecus. Next base: position 2,441 of record CAYQKO010000089.1, on the reverse strand, counting down.
TGATATTGCACTGTTGATAGATTTGTTTTGGGCAATACTTGCAAGTTGTTGTAAGTCTACTTCTTTTTCTTTTGGTTTATTAATCGTAGATACTCCTTTTTTTTGTTCGTTTTGATCCACAAAGTATCCAATTAAAGCAAATACTAAAATAATGGAAATTATTAAAAACCATAGATAATGATTTACTAAGAAATCTGTAAATCCTTGCATTGTAATCACCTTTTTCTATTCTTTTTTATTATATCACAAAGTTGTGGTTCTTTTCATCCTTTCCCTACATTTTTTTAATACAATGTAAAGAAAAAATTTAGAATTTTAGCTCTAAATCTTTATAGATATTCAATAATTGCAACGTTTTTAGCCAACTTTTCAATTAAGTCTTCACGGTCATACTTATTAAATATTTCGGTGAAATTGCTATAATCCATAAGGAATAATTCATAATATTGAAAAAATATGTCATGTACATTCTTTACTCCTAAATCAATTAAGTATTGAATGTTTGCTTTTACTAGTTTTTTATTTTTGGTTAGTGTTTCTAGCATGACATCTGCCACAGAATTGTTAAAGTTTTTTATTTCTTCTTTGTTGAAGCCAACTGTTTCTAAAAATCTCATAAACTTCTAGCCTCCATTTCTGATGCATGACTATTTTGATATTTTAAAATTTCTTGATACATATTTTCAGGTTCTTCCATGAATTTTTGTTTGAATACTTCTTCTCCTAAATTTATTTTTGCAGCCAAAACTTGACCTTTTGTAAAATGTCCTAATCTAGAATACCATTGTATATTACTTACATTTGGAGTCATTTCATATAATTTCATCTGATTTGCCACATCAAAACCATCCTCTGTATTCATATATAAATTATCGATGTATGGATACATTTTTTGTGTAGGAGTTAACTCTTCTGATGAAAATAATTTTTGTAATTCGTTTCCCATGATTTTCCTCCTTAGTATGCCATTAATGGTACTTCTTTTGGATCCATACCATTTCCTCTTAAATTTTGAATAGCTTCTCCTAATTGTTCATAACTATATTTTTCTAAAATACTAGGTGTTAAATAGATATCTAAAATTTCTTTTCCAATGCTTAATAACAATTCCACTTTGTTTTGTAAATTTTGATCAAACATGATTGAGATATGATTGATATAAATGTCATTATCAAATCCTTTTGATTTCATATAACTTAAGTTTTTTTCTACTAGCTCTTTATCAAAATTTTCCATTAATTTCATTATTTCTTCACTTGTAAAGTCTAAATAATCTATTCCCATATCTTTTAATGTTGTGATGACTTCTTCTTTTACAACATCTTCTTTCACTTCTTCTATTTCCATTTCTTCTTTCATTTCCTCTTCTGGAATGATTGGAATTTTGATGTAATCTTCTTCTTGATCAACCTCTTCCTCTGACATAGCTTCTTGGATTACTTCGGAAATAGATTTTCCAACTTTATTACGGCCTTTTACTTTTTCATCGTATTGGAATAATGCATCTTCTGGGAACATTAAAATCTTTGCTGTTTCTCTTTGCTCTTCTTCATTAAAGCCAAATTCTTCTAAAAGTGAAGTAATGGAATCTCTTGTAATATTAATATGTCCTGTTAGTGCTAATTCAAAATATTCATTTAACTTATCTTGATTTGCTAAAGCAGCATCTTTGCGAATTCCTAATTCTTCTATTGTTGTAATGGCAGAATTCATTTCCTCTTCTACTTTAACTAGTTCGTCTTCCGCTTTTTTTGTATCCCTCTCAACTGTTTCTATTGTTTTTGGCAGATTTCTTTCTAATTTATCTAAAAGACTTTTAGGATCAAAATCAATTCTTAAACGTGTTAAAACTGTTTCATAATCTTCTCTATGAATCCCTTGTAAAATTTCTTTGAATTTTTCTCCTTGATCTTCTAATTCTTCTCTTTGTTTTTTGAATTCAGCAATATCCTTTTGGAGATTCGCTTTCTCTTCTGTTGTTCTAGCTTTCGTGGTTTCGGCTTTTTCTTTTTGACGATCCATTTCTTTTAGGATATCACTGTCTGTACCACGTAAGTTATACAATCTATCCAATAATGTTTCAGTATTGACTGTCATCTTAGTCACACTCCCTCTATTCTGTGTTAATTATAGCAAAAGAATTTTTTTTTGTAAATCCTTTCTCAAAAACTTTCACAAAAATCTGAATTAGCCTTAATTCAAACCTTTTTGCATTTCTATCTATTTGGGTGTAAATAGTATCACCTAAATTACACAGGATCCTAAAACAAATATTTCCCTATCGGCTTGGCAAACAGCGTTTTCAACTACCTAAATTACACAGGATCCTAAAACCTATAGGAATTATATCACAAAAAAGCTAAATGTGTTCTAAAAAAGATTTTATAGATAGTGTAAACAATGTACGGGAAAAAGGAAAAATCAAAAAAAGTGATTAATAC
>CAYQKO010000088.1:0-5274 GCA_964418205.1 uncultured Muribaculaceae bacterium | reverse complement strand
AAAAAAACCATAGTCTTAACCTAATTTCTTATAAACAGAATCTTCCTTTACATAACCTTCACTTATTTTATAAGGAGCTTCAGCACTTTCAATAACACAATCAATTGTAAATGCCGTGTCGCATACATTCTTATAAATAATTCTTGCCTCACTATCTTCATAAATAGTTCCACTAACAAACACTTTATCTCCAACCTTATATTTTAACTTATCATCATCCAAATGATTTAATCCCTTCTCACGAATTATTTTTGGATAATCATAAAAAGCCTCATCGCCATCTACTCTTCCACGAATACCAGCTAAGTCTTCGTAGGACGTTTTTTGCCACATTCCAGCATTACCTTTATAAGTAAACTTATCATTCCACTCTGCCACCCATTTATCAAATGGATTCAATTCACTAGAATCTAAATTACTTTCAAAACGATACAAATTAGAATATATACCAACATAATATCCAGCTTTTTCCATTTCCTCACAATAATATTTTACAATTTCAACCAACTGTTCCTTAGGAAGAGCCATCTGACTCTTATCCTCTACATCTAAAAACACAGGATATTCTAACTTCTTATCTTTTATCAAACGCAAAGTATGTTCCACTTCACTTCTAGCTTCATCCAAATTTGTAGCATAACTATATAAATAAGCACCAAAAGGAATATTTAACTCACGACACATAGAAGCATTTCTTTCATAATAAACATCATCTTGACTAGGTAGATTATCCCCATAACCACATCGAATGATTGCAAAATCAATATATGGTTTTACTTTACTCCAATCAATTTTACCTTGATAAGATGAAACATCAATTCCCCTTTTCATAATATCACCTAATAATAAGATATGCAAAAGCAAAAAGTTTAGTGTTTGCATTAGCCTAGTCTCTCACAGTTTCTTAGATTACTGTTGCAACTCTTTATCCTTAGATTTCTTTTTTAAATTATCACGAGCTACACAAAGCATTAATTTCATTCGATTTACTTGATTAGACTCCGAAGCTCCAGGATCATAATCAATGGCAACGATATTCGCATCAGGATATAACTCTTTCATTCTCTTAATAACTGCTTTTCCTACAATATGATTTGGCAAACAAGCAAAAGGTTGAACACATAAAATATTTTCGACTCCCTCTTTCAAAAGTTCTACCATTTCAGCAGTTAAAAACCATCCTTCCCCAGTTTGATTTCCTTTAGACAAAATTGGTTTTACATTATCAGCCAAATGATAAATATTAGTAGTACTTCGGTATCGCGTATTTTTTAAGCATTCCCGAGACGTTTTTTCATAATAATCCAAAATATCCAATGCTTTCTTACTAACAAAAGAATTTACTTTACTACCATCTAATAATTCCGTTTTCACAATTTGATTATAAACACAATATTTTACAAATCCCATTAACTCAGGAACAGTAACTTCACAACCTTCCTGTTCCAAAGTACGAGCAAGTTCATGATTCCCAAAATGATGGTATTTAATCAAAATCTCTCCAACAATTCCTACTCTAGGAAGAATTTTATCCTCAATTTCAATCTTTGAAAAATCATCGACAATTTCTTCTATCTCCTTTTTAAATTCACTACGTTTGCCACGCGAGATAATATCCATACATTTATTATAATGTCTTTTATATACTCTTTCACTCATTCCTTTTTTCACTTCATAAGGCCTTGTTTGATATAAAAGCTTCATAAGTAAATCACTTAAAATCACTGCCATCAAAAATTTATTCACCATAGATAACGTAATTTTAAATTCCTGTTCCTTTTCCAATCCACTTACATTAAATGATAAAATAGGAACACTTTCAAAACCTGCATCTTTTAAAGCCTTTCGAATGAGCCCAATATAATTTGTCGCACGACATCCTCCACCAGTCTGACTAATCAGCACCGTAGTATGTTCCAAATCGTATTTGCCACTTTTTAAAGCAGATAATAACTGTCCAATAACAATCAAAGAAGGATAACAAGCATCATTATTCACATATTTCAGCCCCAAATCTAGCATTTCATCATTCATACTTTCTAGATACACTACATGATAACCTTCACTATTCATAGCTTCCACCAAGAATGGCATATGAAACGGAGACATATCAGGACACAAAATTGTATTTTCTTTTTGTTGTTTCGTAAAATATTTCTTTTGATATTGATATGGTTGATAAGTAGTATCTTTTAACCTTTTATTCATCGATGCAAGCAAAGACCGTAGCCTTATCTTTATAGCCCCTAAATTACTAGTCTCATCTATTTTAATAATAGTATATAAACGATTCGCATTTTTTAGAATTTCTTCGGTTTGATCCGTTATGATAGCATCTAGCCCACATCCAAAAGAATTCAAACTAACAAGTTCCAAATTAGGATATCTTGTTACAACTTCAGCAGCTCTATAAACCCTAGAATGATAAGCCCATTGATCTACAACCCGAAGTTTCATCGCATTTTCCGTATCATAACAAATAGAATCCTCCGTTAAAACAGCCAATCCCAAAGAATTGATTAACGTATCAATACCATGATTAATCTCTCTATCGATATGATAAGGTCTACCAGCAAGGACAATTGCCTTTTCCTGATGTTCCATTACATAATTCAAAAATTCATGTCCTTTCTCAATAATATCCAACCGATACTTTTCTTGAGCCTCTTTTGCCATTTGAATAGATTCCCGAAGTTCTTTTTTCGTAAAATGAAAACATTTCAATTCATCTAAAGAATATAGCCGATGAAGTAAAGCTTTTTCTTCCAAAGGTAAAAAAGGATTCAAAAACAACACATCTTTTTCTTTCAGTAAATCCATATTTAATTTAATGGCCTCCGAATAAGACGTCACAATGGGGCAATTATAAGAATTATCGCTGTTAGAAAACTCCTTCTTCTCATACATAATACAAGGATAGAAAATCGTTTTTACACCCTTATCAATCAAGTTAACTATATGTCCATGAACCATTTTAGCAGGATAACAAGCAGACTCAGAAGGAATGGAATCAATACCCTTTTCAAACATCGAACGACTAGAATGATCGGACAAAACTACCCGGAATCCTAAATTTGTAAATAAAGTATGCCAAAAAGGATAATCTTCATACATATTTAAAACACGAGGAATACCAATCACGCCTCGGAAAGCCTCATCTTCCTTTAAAGACGGATAGTCAAAAAGTCTCTTATACTTATATTGAACCATATTTGGAAGCAAGTTCATCGAACCATTATTCCCACTTCCACGTTCACACCTATTTCCGCTAATAAATCTTTTTTTACCAAAAGTATTGATAGTGAGACCACAGTGATTTTCACAACCATTACATCTCGTATGTGTTGTTTTCATTTCAAGATTTAAAATTTCATCTTTCCTTAACATACTGGAAACAACATCTTTATCTTCCAAACTATGATAAGCTTCTCTTCCCAACAAAGCCATTCCATATGCTCCCATCAACCCTGCAATATTTGGCCGAATAACATTCTTTTGAGTAACAACTTCAAAAGCTCTTAACACAGCGTCATTTAAAAATGTCCCACCTTGAACAACTACATGATCTCCTAAAGCCTTCATATCTCGAATTTTCATAACCTTTTGTAAAGCATTTTTCACAACAGAATAAGATAGTCCGGCAAAAATATCCCCCAAACTTCTACCTTCTTTTTGAGTTTGTTTAATCTTAGAATTCATAAACACCGTACAACGACTACCTAAATTTACCGGGCTTTTACTCTCTAAAGCCATCTGTACAAAATCTTGAATCGAAATATTTAAAGATTTTGCTAAAGTTTCAATAAAAGATCCACATCCTGAAGAGCAAGCCTCATTCAGTAAAATAGTATCAACAGCATTATCTTTCATTTTGATATACTTCATATCTTGACCACCAATATCAATAATACTAGTAACATTTGGTTCAAAATACAAAGCGGCCTCGTAATGAGCCATCGTTTCAATTTCACTCATATCCAAGCGAAATGCTGTTTTAATAAGTTCTTCTCCATAACCTGTGGATCCACTCATTCTTATAATCACATCATCAGGTAATACTTCATATAACTTTAATAACATGCCCTTTAAAGTATCAACAGGTGTACCGAAATTGGATTGATAAAGTTCATATAAAATCTCACCATTATCACTCATTAATACCAATTTTGCCGTCGTACTTCCAGCATCAATACCTAAATAAGCATCTCCATGATAAGAATTTAAATCTCTTTTTTTCACTTCTGCAGAAGCATGCCTTTTTTGAAACTGAGCAAGTTCTTTCTTATTATGGAACAACGGTTCCAAAGAATCACTAACAACCTCTTTAAAACCACTTAACGAATCCATAATATTTAACATCTCACCATAAGAATAAATAGTCCCCTCTTCATTTTCATAACAAGCACCCATAGCAACAAACATATGACCATTTGATGGAATCAAAACTTCATCTTCCATTAAATCTAAAGTTTTAACAAAACGCTCTCTCAACATATCCAAATAAGTAAGAGGGCCTCCCAAAAACATTACATTTCCCCGAATCGGTTTTCCACAAGCAAGCCCACTAATCGTTTGATTCACAACAGACTGTAAAATAGAAAGTGCCACATCACTTTTATTTGCCCCTTCATTTAATAAAGGTTGAATATCCGTTTTAGCAAACACTCCGCACCTAGAAGCAATGGGATAAATCGTTTTTCCAACACGTGCCAGTTCATTAAGACCCGCTGTATCCGTATTTAATAAAACAGCCATTTGGTCTAAAAAAGCACCCGTTCCTCCCGCACAAGATCCATTCATTCTTTCTTCTACACCACCAGTAAAATAAATAATTTTAGCATCTTCTCCACCAAGTTCCACAGCAACATCAACATTTCTAGGGAAACGTTCCACAGCTCTTTTACAAGCAATCACTTCTTGAACAAACAAGACCTTTAAATGTTCTGCCAAACTAATAGAACCTGAACCAGTTAAAACAAGTTGATAAGTTTGATTAGCAAATTTCTTTAATCCATCTTGAAGTAACCTCTTCACTGTTTTTAAAGTATCAGAATAATGTCTTTGATAATCACTATACAAAACATGATTATCTTTATCTAACATTACAATTTTTACAGTAGTAGAACCAATATCAATTCCAATTCGAATAAGATTTTTCAATATATTCACCTCAATGGTTTTATTGTATCATGAAAAATTTAGATTTCCAAATCGTAACTCGTAACTACTCAGGGTATATAGACTCGTGAGTAGTTTTTCACGCAAAAATTAGGA
>CAYQKO010000087.1:0-5318 GCA_964418205.1 uncultured Muribaculaceae bacterium | reverse complement strand
TTCACTTTCGATTCATAAACACTTTCCTTCATATTCGTAGAAACCGTACTGTATGTAGGAACCGCGATTAAAAGAATAATCGCCATGATAACAATCACACCTAATACTTCTATCAACGTAAAACCCTTTTTCATTTTTAACACCTCGATTCACTTTTCCAGTTTATCTATGGTAATTGTATCAAAGAGCCTATTTTCTTGTCAATTTACATTTATTACACTACACAAAACAATAGCTAATGATAGAATAGACAACTATTTTACGCGAAAAATGTAAAGCTTCTAAAAAAATGGAAATAGATACCAATTTTCAAAATGGGTAATTTTAAAACATTGTAACTGATTTATCTTTCTTTTTTTTCTTTGATCACTTCAACATAATTAATTTTATAGCCAAGATGACTGAATTTTTCTTCGTATTCGGTTTTTATATTGAATATATTTTCTTTTGCTAAATCCAAACTAACTTTTTCTATCGTATAACCATGTTTACTATACTGTTCTAAACTATAAGCAAATAATCCTATATTATCTGTTTTTTGAATGATGTGTTTTGTACTTTTAAAAATACTATCATATTTCTTTAAAAACTCTTCGCTTGTTAGTCTTCTTTTCGCGTGTCTTGCTTTAGGCCAAGGATCAGAAAAATTTAAGTAAATGGTATCAATTTCATTTGAAAAAATGCTTTCAATTTCCTTGGCATCCCAACAAATGAATTTAATATTATCTAACTCTACTTTTTCTACTTTTTCGATTGCTCTTACTAGAACACTTTCATACTTTTCTATGCCAATAAAGAAAAGGTCTGGATAAGATGCGGCCATACCAATTAAAAATGAACCTTTGCCCGTTCCAATTTCTAAATGAATAGGTTTTTCTTTTGCCCATTTTCCTTTGTAATCCATCGGATTTTTTATGTAATAGGAACTATTTTCCAATTTTTCTTTTGCATTTTTTACATTTCTTAAACGCATAATATCACTTCTTTCTTTTTAAAACATATAATGATTATATAGGAGGTCTTTGATGAAAAGAGATCGAAATTCATTTTTTGAAAGTTCAAATTTTAATATGAGTGCTTCTGGTCAAAATATGATGAATAATATGGGCACACCACTTATGAACACGGCAAACAGTAATTTCTATGCTTCTCAAAATATGCCAATGCCTTTACCAGTATATCCCAATTTGCAAAATACTTCTACGGCAGAATTAGAAAGTCGACTTGCTAAATTGGAAAGAAGCATGAATCGTTTCGATGCACGTCTTAGTAAGTTAGAAGGAACTACCTACTATACGAAAGACACTTATGATGTAGAAAATAATATGTATATGGTATAACACTAATTCGTGTTATTTTCTTTTTCTTTCCATTTTCCAAATGTTATTTTCTTTAAAAGATTGTTTAAATATTCTTCTCCAAAAATTTCATTTAATAAGCCTTTTTTATAAGAAATCCATAAATAAATAGAAGCACCAATTATAGTAATTACTCCAACGTAGATAATACATGATGTTTTACTTGCATAATTTACTGGTAAAAAGCATTGAAGGATTAAGACAACCGCTACCATTATTATGGTTGGTAAGACAATTTTTGTAAACATTTTCCAAGTTTCTTTGTACTTTAGATGGTGGTCTTTACGCAAGACAAATAAAGCACTTCCAGCAGAAAAGATATACCCAAAGATAGTAGCTACTGAGGCTCCAATAAAAGGTTGTAAACCAAAAGTATTTGCAATTAACATAAATGGTACATCTAGTAAAGCATTTGCAATATAACCGCATAAGGTTGTGATATAAACCGCTTTAAATTTATTTAGGCTTTGTAATGTAGATGATGTAATCATATATATATTATAAAATAAAGCTCCAAAGATACCTACGCTTAAAACTAAACTACCTAACTCGAGATTGCTTGTTCCATAAAAGATACTCCAAATTGCTTTTGAAAGTAAGGCTATTCCTAAAATCATGGGAATACATGTGATTAAAATAATTTGAATTGCTTTATTTAATCTACCTTCTACTAAATTCCACTTTTTTAAAGTAAAAGCTTCGACAATATTGGGAATTAGACTAATGGTAAGTCCCATAGCTACTGAGTTTACTATTACATTAATCTTACCAGCCCAAGTAGCAACACTTGAGGTTACAAATTCGGTAGTTGCAGCATCAAACCCTAAATAGGTCATAGTTCTAGATATTAATACCATGTCAATAAAGTTATATAATGAAACTGCAACATCAATGATAATAAAGGGAATCGCATAAGTTGCTAGTTTTTTTATGATCTCCTTGTTTGTTATAGGATCTTTTTTCACTTTTTCTTGTAATCCTAATTCTTTTTTATGTTTCTTCATGTTGTATAAAATATACATGATTGCCGCGAGTCCACCAACAAAGGCTCCAAAAACAGCAATACCTACGGAAGTTCTTAAAGATAAATTTAATACTTTTAACCCTATGTAACTTCCACCTAATATGACTGTAATACGGACAATTTGTTCAATTACTTGACTAATACTAGACACATTTATAATGTTATGTCCCTGTAAATAACCTTTGGAAACGCTTAAGAATGGAATGACCAAAATAGCAAAAGATACACACCGAATTACAAAGGTAACGTCTTCTATTGTATTGCCACCTTGTAAATCGCCAATGATTAAAGTTGCTAAGTCTTTCGCAAAAACAAATAAAATAATAAAGGCTGCGACGGATATGAAACTAATGATTTTTTTTCCTAATTTGTATGCTCTTACTTTGGCATCTATCATCCCTAATGTATTATATTCTTTAATTATTTTACTAATTGCAACTGGTAAACCAGCGGAGGATATATCTAAAAATATAACATAAATATTGTAAGCATAAGCATATAAGGCACTTCCTTGCACTCCAATAATGGCATAAAACGGAATGACATAAATCATTCCTAAAATTTTGGTAATGACAATTGCTAGAGTTGCTATGACAGTTCCTTCAATAAATGAACTTTTTTTCATCTTTAACCACCTATTTTTTCTCACTATAAACCACTATGGCTGAAAAGCAATAGATTTGATCTTCTCCTTGTATGCCTATAGCGACTTGATATTTTATGTCTATTATATCACCATTTAAGCTACTTAAAAAGGAATTTATTTTTTCTTCTAGGTCTTTCTCGGTATTTTCATCAAAGCATTTTACTTTCATCGTACCATACTCCTCTCCTATTTTATTTAATCACATGTATGCAAAATAATTTGTCGAAGTATGACGATTCGTGCTATAATTTTCTTGGTGATATCATGAAATCTTATGTTGGATATTTGGTTTGTGCCATTATTCTTATTATTCTAGGTATTGTAGTATTTTTTAAAGCAACCTCTTATACTTTAACTTTTGTAGTGGATGGGAGTGCTTATCAGACTTTGAATGTTCGTAAAAATGCAAGTGCGAATACGATTACAACGCCTATGAAAGACGGATATGTGTTTATCGGTTGGTATGATGAAAATGGCAATTTATTTGATGCAGACTCAACGATTTTGGAAGATGCTGTTTATTATGCACGATGGGCTATCATTGATACGTCTACAGACTCATAAAATGAGTTTTTTCATTTAAAAAGAAGGTTTTATCCCCCCTCTTCTTAGAATAATATACCGCCAAGTATGATTGCTAGCAATATATATAGAATCAAAATGATAAAAGCACCATTCAAGAAGCTATTATTGCCTTTACATCCTTCATCTACTTGTTTTTTGCAACAACTCATAAGGCACCTCCTTTATTAAAGACTAAATGAACGCCCCTACAATTAAGATAAGTAAAATAAATAATACTAAAATGATTGCAGGTCCAATTCCATTATCACAGTAGTTCATATAACTCCCTCCTTTATTTGTCTTTTCAATATAGTCTATGGATTATTTTGAATTTGGTGCATGTGCTTTTACTTGTATTTAAACTCTAGAGTTGTTATAATATTATTGTTTTAAAGAACGGGAGACGATGAAATGAATAAAACAAAAAAATTACTTATTTTGGGCGCATGTGCATGTTTCATGTGTGGTTGTAGTAAAGAATATCCAACTTTAAGTGATGGATCACAAGCTGTGGTGAGTTTTAATGAAAGTACAGAGGATATCTCTGCAAATGAACTTTATGAAAGCATGAAAGAAAATTATGCTTTAGAGTCTATTTTAACTTTAATGGATACAAAAATATTAGAACAAGAATATCCAGATGATAAGGACGAAGCTTATAAGAGTGCTGAAAGTACTGTGAAGTCTATGGTAAGTACTTATGGAGAAGATTACATTACTTCATATTTTGGAAGTGTTAGTAACTATACAAATTATATTTATTTAAATACTTTACAGTCAAAGGCTATTTTAGACTATGCAAAAACTTTGGTTTCGGATAGTGAAGCCAAATCTTATTATGACAAGAATATTTATGGAGATGTTACTGTTTATCATATTTTAATTCAAACAGGTGTAACAGATAGTACTTCTAGTACAGATAAAACAACTCTTGAAAATGAAGCAAAAAATAAAATAAATGACATTATCGCTAAGTTAAATGCTGCAGAAGACAAATTAACTACTTTTAAAGAGTTAGCTAAGGAATATTCTCAAGATGATTCTACAAAGGAAGATGGAGGATATTTAGGAGCAATTAATACGGATACTTTATCTTCTGATTATGATGAATTATTAAAAGCTGCAAGATCTTTAAGTGATGGTAGTTATTCAAAAGAATTAATTACAACGGAACTTGGATATCATGTAATATACCGTGAATCATCTAGTGAGAAACCTTCTTATGATGATAAGAAAGATGAAATCTTAGAAACTTTAGCAAATGATAAAATTGAAGAAGATGCAACTATTCAAATTACAGCAATGGATGAGTTACGTAAAAGCTATGGTATGGATATTTTAGATGACGAAATTAAAGAACAATATTCTAACTATATTGCAAATCAAATTGCAAACGCACGTAGTAATAGTTAAGGTCGAAATGACCTTTTTTTTGTATATTTCAAGATAATTCACTTATAACAAATGGATCATTTGAAGTCCCAATTCCACCGGTGATTTCTACCTCAGAAGAAAGGTTAATAACACCGCGAACACCATAAGACGCGGAAACGATTCGGTAACAGTCAATTTTTCCAGAATCCCGGACAGTATTATTTGCTACATAATATCCAGAAACATTTAACAAAGTTGGAGACATTGTCCAATATTCATAACTGGAATAAGTAAAATTCAATTTATTTAAATACCCATCTGCAAAACCTGACATCATTAATTCATCTACAGT
>CAYQKO010000086.1:0-5713 GCA_964418205.1 uncultured Muribaculaceae bacterium | reverse complement strand
TGTATCTGTTGTAACGCCAGTTGCAGCGCAGAGTAGCTATGTATGGACGGGATAATCGCTGAAAGCATCTAAGCGAGAAGCCTCCTCCAAGATGAATTTTCCCATTCCTCGTGAAGTAAGAACCGTTGAAGACTACAACGTTGATAGGCTAGAGGTGGAAGCGTAGTAATACGTTGAGCTGACTAGTACTAATAGTTCGAGGATTTAACTTAATATTTTAATTGTGAGTAATACATTATCTTGTTTTTAAAGGACAAAATCCTTTATAGGTGACGATAGCCTAGTGGATACACCTCTTCCCATCCCGAACAGAGAAGTTAAGCACTAGTACGCCGACGATAGTGTAAGCGAAAATAGGAAGTTGCCTGTTTTTTTTTGCTTTCCATTTCGAATTTTGTCAAAAATTGTCATAGAATTGATTTTTGATTGCTTCGAAATATAACCTATGTTAAACTGGTTTTAGGGTGATAATATGAATTATAAATTTACGTCCCACAATGAAACGGACACTTTAGAATTAGCGCAAAATATGGAAAGCGAAAAATTTCCAAACATGGTAATTTGTTTAAATGGAGAACTAGGAACAGGCAAAACTGTTTTTGTAAAAGGATTTGCCCAAGCATTAGGAGTCAAAGAAACAATAACTTCCCCAACATTTAATATCGTAAAAGAATATGAAAATGGCGAATTACCATTATATCATATGGATGTTTATCGTTTGGAAGAAAAAAAGGAAGACATTGGTTTAAACGATTATTTTAAAAAAGGTGGTGTGACAATCATTGAATGGGCAGATATGGTCATAGATGATTTACCTGAAGAAAGATTGGATATTGACTTTCGTTTTGTCGATGAAAATACTAGATTACTAATCTTTAAACCACATGGAAGAGATTATGAAGATCTTTGTGAATCAGTCCTTTAATAAAAGGATTTTTTAATTGACATAAAGTTTTTTTCACTCTATACTAACTTATAAAGGAAGTGCTTTACATGTATACTTTATTTATTGATACACATGGCGATAATATTGTTATGATTCTGTATCAAAATACAAAAATACTAAAAAAAAGGGAAAAAAAAGAAAAAGAACATAGTAGAATTTGTATACCTACACTAATAGATTTACTAGAAGAAGCGAAGATTACTATAGATGACATCAACCAAATAGGCGTAGTAATTGGTCCAGGCTCCTTTACTGGTGTTCGTTTAGGAGTTACCATTGCCAAAACTTTAGCTTTTTGCAAAAAGATACCTATTAAAACAATTACAAGTATAGAACTTTTTTTGCCTACGGAAAGCGAATACTTATCCATACCTGAAAAGAATGGATACTTTTTGGGAAGGGTTACAGGTAAAAACACTATAGGTGAATATCAATATTTAAATAAAGAAGACTTTAGCCAATTTACTAAAACTCATTCTGTGAGTGTAGAAAGCAAAATAAACTATACGAATTTAATCAACATTATAAATAATAAACCAGATATCAATCCACATCAAGTAAATCCATTTTACGTGAAAAAAATAGAGGTTGAAAAATGATAAGAAGAGCTACGCCAACTGATTTTACAAGAATATATGAATTAGGTAGTTTATTGCACGAAGACTTTGAACATCTTTATAATTTAGAAGATTTACTAAATAAAGAATACTATCATCTACTTGTTTATGAAGAAAATAATATCGTGTTGGGGTTCTTAATGTTTACTAGTATTTTTGAAACAATTGATATTATAGACATTGTTATAAATCCATTGTATCGAAAGAAAAAAATTGGAAGCTTATTATTAGACGAATTGATTACCAATTCTAAAAAAGAATCAAAAATATATTTAGAGGTAAATGTCAACAACAAGATCGCTATCAATCTTTATCAAAAATTTGGCTTTCAAACAATTCATATAAGAAAAAAATATTACGGCGCTGAGGATGCCCTTATAATGGAAAGAGTGAATGAAAATGAATGATATATATATTTTAGCTATAGAAACCTCTTGTGATGAAACATCAATGGCCATCGTCAAAAATGGAAAAGAAGTAGTAGGATTAACCATTTTAACCCAAATGGATACTCATGCGAATTTTGGAGGGGTTGTTCCAGAAATTGCATCCAGAATGCATACGGAAAACATCACTATCGTTTTAGAAGAAACGTTAAAGAAGGAAAACATGAAAATGGAAGAGATAGATGCCGTTGCTGTGACTTATGCACCAGGACTATTAGGAAGTCTTTTAGTAGGGGTAGAATGTGCCAAAACACTTGCATACATTTATCACAAGCCTCTCATTGCAGTAAACCATACCATGGGTCACATTTATGCGAATAATATCGAATATGAAATAGTTTATCCAACTTTAGCTTTAATAGTAAGTGGGGGTCACACAAATTTATTGTTATTAAAAAGTGAAACAGAAATGAAAGCTTTAGGAAGTACCATAGATGACTCAGTTGGTGAAGTATTTGACAAAGTAGCAAGAGTTTTAGGCATGCCCTATCCAGGCGGTCCCAATATAGAAGCAAAAGCTTTAGAAGGGAAAAATACCTACGAACTTCCTCATCCAATGCAAGAAGAAGGCTACAATTTTAGTTACAGTGGTTTAAAAAGTTATATTATTAATTTAGTTCATAACGAGCGACAAAGAAAGAATGAAATTCGTATCAATGATTTAGCTAATTCTTTCCAAACTGTAGCAGTGGAAGAACTCACAAGAAAAGTAGAGTATGCCTTAAAACAAACCAAAGTAAAAAACATGATATTAGCTGGTGGAGTTTCAGCGAATAAATATTTACGGGCAGAAATGCAAAAAGTCTGTGATAAATTAGGAGTGACATTTCACGTTCCTAATATCTTATATTGTACGGATAATGCTGCGATGATTGGTTGTGCTGCGTATCCTTTATATAAAAGTGGAAAATTTGCCGATTTTACATTAAATGCAAAAAGCAATGAAGGTTTAGAATAAAAAATAACTCAATATGAGTTATCCACTAGTTTCATTCCTTCTTGAATCGTATAAATAGATTGTTGTAATCTATTTTTTTCCTCTTCTGTTAAAGATAAATGAACTTCAGAAATAATGCCATTCTTACCAATCATTGCTGGTCTACTATAATAACAATTAGAATTCGAATCATAATAGCAGACTGGTAAAACAGTATGTGTATCACATATAATAGCATGAGTAATTTTAGCTAAAGCCATACCAACGCCATAAGAAGTATATCCTTTGCGTTCTGCAATATACGGTCCTTTCTCACGTACTCTTCTTTCAATCCTTTCCTTTTCTTCCTTTGTAAACATTTTATCTAAAGGTTCTAAAGCAACCGTACTTCCACTCCAATAAACAAACTGCGAATCCCCGTGCTCTCCTAAAACATAGGCTTCAATATCCTTGCTATTCACTTTCAAATAACTTGCCAATTCATTTTGTAACCGTGCAGAGTCCAAAAGAGTTCCAGATCCTATAACCTTATAAGGATTCACATCTGTATATTTATAAGTAAGATAACACATAATATCCAACGGATTACTAGCGACAAGATAAATTCCTTGAAACCCACTTTGTAAAACATTTTTTAAAATATTAGAAAAAATCACATTATTATCTTGCAAAGAATCCATTCGTTTTTTTATACTCTTAGAAGTTCCAGCCGTAATACATACCATTTTAGCGTCTTTACAATCTGCATAAGTACCCTTATACAAATGGACATCACTAGAGCTAAGAGTAATAAAATCGAGCAAATCCAAATATTCAGCTTCTAGTAAACTTTCATTCGTGTCAATCATATAAATTTCTTGGACATCCGATACTTCACTTATTAAAGATTGGATATAAGAAATTCCAACATGTCCACACCCAATAACAACCACCTTATTCATAATCTATCTCCTATCTATTCACTTTTCATCTCAAATATGATATCACGAAGTTCCATTGCTCTTTCAAAATCTAAGTTTTTCGCCGCACGGTTCATTTCAATTTCTAAATCACGAATCATTCTGTCTTTCTCTTTCTTCGTAACTTTCTTTTTCTTAGCAACTTCTTTCACTTCATTTGTAAGAACCTCTTTAATCTCCTTCTGGATAGTTTGAGGCGTTATACCATGTTCCATATTGTAAGCCTCTTGAATCTGTCTTCTACGAGAAGTCTCTTGGATTGCATAATTCATAGCCTCAGAAAGTACATCCCCATACATAATAACATGTCCATTTGCATTTCTAGCAGCACGTCCAATTGTTTGAATAAGACTTCTAGAACTTCTCAAAAAACCTTGCTTATCCGCATCTAAAATACAAATTAAGCTAACTTCTGGAATATCAATCCCTTCACGCAGTAAATTAATACCAACAATCACATCATAAATACCTGCTCTTAAATCATGAATAATTTTAAGTCTTTCAAGCGTTTTCACTTCATTATGTAGATAAGCTACTTTAATATTCATTTCCTTTAAATAATTTGTTAACTCTTCACTCATTCGAATGGTAAGCGTAGTAATTAAAACACGTTCATTTTTTTGAATTCGTAAGCGAATTTCATGAATAATATCATCAATCTGACCTTCAGTTTGTCTCACATCAATTGTAGGATCTAAAAGTCCCGTTGGCCGAATAATTTGTTCCACGAAGACCCCATTTGTTTTTTCTAATTCATAATCACCAGGAGTTGCTGAAACATAAATCGCTTGATGAATTTTTGCTTCAAATTCCGAAAAAGTCAATGGTCTATTATCAAGAGCACTAGGTAAACGAAATCCATAATCCACAAGTGTAGTTTTTCGCATACGATCCCCATTATACATACCGCGGACTTGAGGTAAAGTAACATGAGATTCATCTACAATAAGAAGAAAATCTTCTGGAAAAAAATCAATCAAGCAAGTTGGAGTCTCTCCAGGCCCACGTAAAGCTAAGTGACGAGAATAATTTTCTACACCACTACAAAATCCTGTTTCTTTTAACATTTCAATATCATAGTTTGTTCGTTCACGAAGTCTTTGCTCTTCAATGAATTTATTTTCACTTTTGAACTCTTCTAAACGAACTTCAAGTTCTTCTTGAATTCTTTTAATAGCCTCTAACATTTTTTCATCACTCGTAACAAAGTGACTAGCTGGAGAAATAGTCACACTTCGAATATTTTTTAGAATAGCTCCAGTTACTGGATCAAATCGTCGAATTGCCTCCACTTCATCTCCAAAAAGTTCGATTCGTATTCCACTAGAGTGTTCATTCACTGGGATGATATCAATCATATCTCCTCGTGCTCGAAAAGTACCACGGTGAAAATCAATGTCATTTCTTTCATATTGCATATCCACAAGTTTATTCACAATATCATTTCTACGAATTCTATCACCAATGCTTAAAATAAGCATTTTTTGTTTATATTCTTCTTTTTCCCCTATACCATATATACAAGAAACAGAAGAAACAACAATCGTATCGGTGTAATTTATTAAAGCACTTGTTGCGGCATGCCGTAGTTCATCAATTTCATCATTAATCGAAGAATCCTTTTCAATATAAGTATCACTAGAAGGTACATATGCTTCTGGTTGATAATAGTCATAGTAAGAAACAAAATATTCCACATGATTGTTTGGAAACAACTCTTTAAACTCCGAATAGAGTTGTCCCGCTAAAGTTTTATTATGAGCCAAAATTAAAGTGGGTTTATTTACTTGTGCTATTACATTAGCCAT
>CAYQKO010000085.1:0-5963 GCA_964418205.1 uncultured Muribaculaceae bacterium | reverse complement strand
TTTTTTATTAGGAGAATAACAAAGAATTTTAATTTCTTCTTGATTTATGCTATAATTCCATATAGGAGATGATAAAGTGAAACAGATATTAGATGGGAACGGGGCATGCTCTAAAATGGCATATCTTTTTAGTGAAGTGGCCACAATTTATCCTATCACCCCCTCAAGCCCAATGGCTAGTAACGTGGATTTACTAAGCAATAAAGAAAACTATAATTTATTTCATGATAAAGTAAAAGTAGTAGAAATGCAATCAGAAGCAGGAGCTGCTGGAGCTTTTCATGGTTCATTACTAGCGGGATCCCTTGCAACAACCTTTACTGCAAGTCAAGGATTATTACTAATGATACCGAACATGTACAAAATAGCTGGCGAATGTTTACCAGGCGTGATTCATGTTGCGTCAAGAACTGTCGCGACACATGCCTTGTCCATTTTTGGAGACCACTCCGATATTTATGCGACAAGACAAACAGGGTTTTGCATGTTAGCAAGTTCCAATCCACAAGAAGCATATCATATGGCTGCTGTGGCCCATCTTTCAGCAATCAAAGGAAGTTTACCATTTCTACATTTTTTTGATGGCTTTCGTACGAGTCACGAGATAAATGTTGTCGAAGATTTAAATGAGGGACCATTACTAAGCTTAATAGATAAAGACAAATTAAAAGAGTTTAAAAGAAGATCCTTAAACCTTGGTGAAAAAAAACAATACGGTATGAGTGAAACAGAGGACATTTACTTTCAAAGTGTGGAAGCAAGAAATGACCTATATGAAAACATTCCAGATATCGTAAACTATTATATGGAAAAAATAAACGAGCTTGCTGATACTTCATATGCACCCTTTGAATACTTCGGAGCGGCGGATGCAGAAAATATTATTGTTGCTATGGGAAGTGTAACAGATACCATTCGTTTAGTAGTTATGAGTGAGTTAAAAAAAGGAGAAAAAATAGGTGTAATCATTGTCCATTTATATCGTCCATTTAGTACAAAATACCTGTTAAAAGTCTTACCAGACACGGTGAAAAACATTGCTGTTTTGGATCGAACAAAAGAATTAGGAAGTCAAGGAGAACCACTATACCTAGACATAATCGCAGCATTAAAAGAAAAAAATCTCAACATAGTTGGTGGTAGATATGGTCTTTCTAGCAAAAATACTACTCCAGCCGATATTTATTCCGTGTATAAAATGTTAAAAACAAAAGCAAAAAATAATTTTACAATTGGAATTATAGATGACTTAAATCATACAAGTTTAGAAACGGAAAACTATCAAATAAATTTAAATGCCTATGAATTACAAATATATGGCTTCGGCTCAGATGGAATGGTATCAGCAAGTAAAGATATAATGCATATCTTAGGCGAAGACAAGTATGTACAAGGATACTTTGAATATGATTCAAAAAAATCTGGTGGAGTAACCATTAGTCACTTACGAATTGGCACGGAAAAAATAAATGCTCCATACTATGTTACCAATGCCGATTTAATTGTAGTTACCAAAGACGAATACTTTAAAAAATATCAAATGTTAGAAACTGCCAAGACAAATAGCATTTTACTTATCAACACTACAGATGAACAAAAGTGTTTAGAAAAATTTAAAACTCATGACCTAGAAATTATAGAACAAAAAAATTTAAGAGTCTTAACGATCAATGCAGAAAAAATTGCTATGAAAAACCATTTACCTGGTAAAATAAGCAAAATTATGGAAGTAATCATATTAAGTCTTCTAGGAGTCGAAAATCCAACGCACATATTAAACAAATCCATTGAAGAACAATTTAAAACAAAAGGAGAAGACATAGTTAAGAACAATCAAGAAGCTATGAAAGAAGCATTGACTCAAGTTAGAAAGCTAGTTATAACCAAAGAAAAGTATGAGAATAACAATGAAATGCCTTTAGACATTATTTCCAAAATCAATGCTAGACTAGGTGGAAAACTAACTGTAAGTGAACTCATGGATTTTAGAACCGGTAAATTTCCAGGTGGTTTAACAGCCAAAGAAAAAAGAAAAACATCAAATTTAGTATCCAAATGGCTTCCAGAAAATTGTATTCAATGTGGAATGTGTTCCTTTGTTTGCCCTCATGCAGTAATAAGACCATTCCTAGTAAAGGAAGAAAAAGGTTTAGAAGCCTTGGGACAAAAAGAATATCATTACATCATCAGTGTATCTGAAAGTGATTGTACTGGTTGTGGGCTATGTGTGAAAGTCTGTCCTGGTCATCAAGGAAAAAAAGCACTGTACATGGGAAAATATGAGGAAGAACTTGCGAAAGATGCAAAAGTTTACTTTAACAATTATGAAAATCCAAAATTATATCCAAAATATAGTATTAAAGGGAGTCAATTAGAAAAACCAAAGTTTGAATTTTCTGGAGCCTGTGCTGGATGTGGAGAGACTGCTTACATCAAACTATTAACTCAGTTGCATGGAAATGAAATCGTACTTGCCAATGCCACTGGTTGTTCCTCTATCTATGGAGGAAGTGCTCCATCCACACCTTATACCATTCCGTGGGCAAATAGCTTATTTGAAGACAATGCGGAATTTGCATATGGTATGCATTTATCCTATAAAACAAAACGAGATCGAATCAGAAAAATAATGGAAGAAAGTAAAAATTCAGTTTCTGAAAACATCCAAAAACTTTATCAAGAATTTTTAGAAAACTTTAATAACTTTGAAATAACTTCAAAAGTAAAAGAAGAATTACAAAAAGAAGAAATTCCCACAGATTTAAAAGACTTAATCGATTATATTCCATCACGTACCGTTGTCGCGATTGGTGGAGATGGATGGGCTTATGATATTGGATTCGGCGGTATCGATCATGTGTTATCAAGTGAAGAAAATATTAAGGTTTTAGTCTTAGATACAGAAGTATACTCCAATACCGGTGGTCAGATGAGTAAATCAAGTCACATTGGTGCAGTTGCTGAATTTGCAGATTTTGGTAAAAAAACGCATAAAAAAGATTTATTCCGTATTGCAATGAGCTATCCAAATTGTTATGTTGCTTCAATTTCTTTAGGAGCCAACATGATGCAAACCTTAAAAGTAATGAAAGAAGCATTTGAACACGAAGGCCCAAGCTTAATAATAGCCTATTCACCATGCATAGAACAAGGAATCAAAGGTGGGATGAGTTGTAGCCTAGAAGAAAGTGCCTTAGCCGTAGATACAGGATATATCTTACTAATGCGTTATAAACCAGAAGAAGAAAAATTGTATTTAGATTCGAAACAACCAAATTTTGATGATTATCATAAATTCTTAGAAAGAGAAGTTCGTTACAAAGCTTTAAGCATAAAAGATAAAGAATTATCAAATGTTTTATTAGAAGAAAATAAACAAGCAGCGATGAAAAGATATCACTATTATAAAAAATTAAGTGAAGAGTAAAATCTTCTCTTTTTAAAAAAAGACATATTTCTAGCAAAAAAAATATGAAAAAAGCCAAAAAAAATGTTTTTTTAGCAAAAAAATGCTATAATAAAACTAGAACGGAGGGAAAACATGAAACTTTTAAAAGTTGTTGCAAATAATTTTAAACTTTGTGAAAAAAATTTTACCATTTCTTTTATACCTGTTGGAAACAAGACTTTAGACGATAAAGAATTTGAACTTCAAGAAATAGCAGAAAACCTGTTTACATTTAATATAATAGGAATTATAGGAAAAAATGCTTCTGGAAAAACCACAGCTGTTGAATTATTATCTATAATATATGATATATTTTCCAACTATAGAATAAATAGTTCGAAAGATATTTTTAAATTTATAGATAAAACGATTCATTTAGATATTACCTTTTTTCATAATGGAGTAATTTATAGATATGTAACAGATTTATATAAAAATGTTAACTCGGTAGATAACACTTCAGTTTTCTTTAAAAATGAGAAATTGTACAAAAGACCATATAAAAAAGCTCATGCAAATAACTTGTTTGAATATGAAAAGTATGAAGAAGTTCCAAAAAGCATTACATTACCAGAAGATACTTCAATGATTTATTTGCTATTGAATGAAATGAACTTAAGAGGAATGTATTGCCCAAGTGATGACTATATGTATAGAGATTACGCAAATGCATTTAATATATATAAACTTTTAGATAATAATTTAGCTATAATAACCTCTCTATTGAAAATATTTGATGAACATTTAGACAATATTAAAATGATAAATGAAAATAAATATAAGATTGTATACACAAATAAAACAACGAAAGAAGTATCAGATAAAGAATTATATGAAATTCTATCAAGTGGAACAACCAAGGGCTTTGGATTGTTTACATTCGTTGTTTACTCACTAAGAACAGGATCTGATTTGATCATTGATGAGATAGAAAACCATTTTCACAAAACCTTAGTCGAAAATTTAATAAGTTTATATAAGGATAAATCTGTGAATCAGCATAATGCAACTTTAATTTTTACTACTCATTATTGTGAAATATTAGATTTATTTAGGAGAAGTGATAATATTTATATAAGTAAGTATACAGATGCTATTAAATTAGAGAATATGCATCAAAACTATAAGTTTAGAACAGAACTATCTAAGAGCAATAAATTTTATAACAATGAATTTAATACAAATGTTAGTTATGATGCTTTGATGAACTTTAAAAAGGAATTAATGTAATGAGAATTTTATTAATGTGCGAAGGTGCGAATGAAGAAGTATTATTAAATATTTTGTTAGATAACAAAGCGTTGAACTTTGAAAGAGACGATTTAATTGGAAGAAGACCTTATCTATTAAGACAATTAAATAATCCTATTATCAAGATAGAATTAAAACACTACGGATTACCAGTTAAAGTGTATAGAATAGGTGATACACAAAATGATAAACTTAAAGTACCAAAAGATTTAAAAAATATTATAAAAGAAAATCAAATATATAAATATTGTACAAAACCAGAGTTAGAAATGTTATTCATTTTAAATGAAAACTTAGAAAAAGAATATGAAAAGGTAAAAAGCGTAGAAACACCAAAATCGTTTGCTAAAAAGTATATTAAACTGAACGGCAGGAAATATGATCAATCTTCTCAATTTTATAATACATATTATGGAGGTAATCATGTGGATAATTTGATTCAAAATATCAAAAAATATAAAACATATAAAAAGCACCATCAGAAAGACGAACTATACTTAGCAGATTTATTAAAAAAGTAATAGTTATTGCGGGAGCAGGAAAGAAAAGAAAAATTGATGAAATAAATGGCTTAGTAAAAAAATATGGTGGAAAAAGCAAAAATTGATCAAAAAGAGTTGCAAACGCAATAATAAATAATAGAAAAGCTGAAGTACATTATTATCAAAATACAAAAGATAATATAGGAAGGGTTAAATTTAAAATTAAAAGGTGGTTAGATGAAAATTAAAGTGTATCAAAGTAAAGAAGATAAATATATTGAAATGGAAGTATTAGATAGATATAAATATGTTGGTAAAACAGATGAATTAAGTTTTATAAATGGAAAAATATATAATTGTGTTGGCTATGATAAAGAACATAATATGGCAAGAATTGTAGATGAAACAAGTGAAGATTTTTTATATCCATTAGATGAATTTGAATTAGTAAAGGACACGAAATAATGTCTTTTTTGATGCAATGAAAGGAAAGTGAAGACAATGAAATTAGATATACAATTATTTGGTGGTAGAGGAGCAGCATCAGGCGGTAGAGCATTAGCAAAAGGAAAAAATTTATTTGAAAAGTCAAATAAAAATATAGAAGATAATGATAGTAATAAATCAAGCAAAAATTCATATGGAATCTATTTGGAAAAGGTAGCTCAAAGATCCTTACAAAGAAAATTGAAAATAGCTCAATTGAAAAAGTAAATTGACCAAATTAATAAAATGTAGTAATATAGGGGCATTGAATGAGTAAATGTGCCAAAAATTGTCCC
>CAYQKO010000084.1:0-5999 GCA_964418205.1 uncultured Muribaculaceae bacterium | reverse complement strand
TTAATACATCATCTACATAGATAGCAAAATATAAATCTCCTGGATCTTCTACTGTTCCATTGATTAAGTTAAAGTTTTCATTCTCTTCATACCAAGCATAGCTTGTATAAAGAAATACTCCTGCTATTAATAAAATACAACATATGGTAAATAGGATAATTCCTATTTTCTTTTTCTCTTTTTCTCTATACTTTTCTAATTTCATAAAAAAATCACTATAGCCTCTCTATAATGATTCTATCATAAGCACCCCCCCCCGTGTCAATTTACAATTGCTTGACATTCAAATTTATTTGCAGATATTCTTTATTTTGCTGATTTTATTGGTGCATTATGTAAATATTTTATAAATGTTTTTTAAGAGTAAATCGTCATTTTTACTCTTAAAAAAATAACTCTTGCTTTAATCTTTATAAAGATTATAGAATGCATGACGACTTGGATAGATAGCATCATCCCCTAGTTCTTCTTCAATTCTCATTAGTTGATTGTATTTAGCAATACGATCTGTTCTAGATAAAGAACCTGTTTTTATTTGTCCAGCATTAAATGCTACAGCAATATCAGCAATGGTAGTATCCTCTGTTTCCCCACTACGATGAGAAACAACGGCTGTATATCCATGGCTTCTTGCAAGTTCCATAGCATCAAGGGTTTCGGTTAAAGTCCCAATTTGATTTACTTTAATTAAAATAGAATTGGCTATATCTTTATTGATTCCCTCTTGTAAAATACTTGTATTGGTAACAAATAAATCATCCCCAACCAATTGAATTTTCTTTCCTAGTTTTTCTGTTAATTTCTTCCATCCGTCCCAGTCATTTTCATCAAGACCATCTTCAATGGAAATAATTGGATATTTTTCAACTAATTGTTCATACCAAAGAATCATTTCATCCGTCGTTTTAGCTCCCCCATTACTCTTTTTTAAATCATACATTTTCGTATCTTTATTGAAAAACTCACTGGCCGCGACATCGATAGCAATACAAATATCTTCACCAGGCTTATATCCAGATATCCTAATGGCTTCCATGATATATTTTAAAGGTTCCTCGTTATCTTCTAAGTTTGGAGCAAAGCCCCCTTCATCACCAACTGCTGTAACTTGGCCTTTTTCTTTTAATACCTTTTTTAAATTATGGAATGTTTCAGCTCCCATACGAATTGCTTCATGAATTGAGTTAGCCCCAACAGGAATAATCATAAATTCTTGAAAATCTACAGAGGAATCGGCATGACTTCCGCCATTTAAAACATTCATCATTGGAATAGGTAATTTTTTCGCATTCACTCCACCTAAATATCGATATAAAGGTAAACCCACGTGCATAGAGGCAGCTTTTGCACAAGCTAAAGAAATACCCAAAATTGCGTTTGCGCCATATTTTCTTTTTTCTTTGGTCCCATCCGCTTCTATCAAAGCTTTATCAATCGCTACTTGATCTGTTACTTCCATTCCAATAACTACATCTGCTAAAACGTCATTTACATTTTTAACAGCTTTTAAAACACCTTTTCCCGAATAACGAGATTTATCACCATCTCTTAATTCCAATGCTTCTCTTTCTCCAGTGGAGGCTCCACTTGGAACAATCGCGCGTCCAACGTCCCCACATTCCGTATATACATCCACTTCTACAGTTGGATTCCCACGAGAATCTAAAACTTCCCTTGCGTGTACATCAATAATTTTTCCCATTTTTTCCCTCTTTCTATGATTTATTTGGAATAAAAACAATTGGCCTTAAAGCATAACCGTATCCACCATAAGCCTTTGAACGAATAATACCAGAATTCTCATGTAAATACTCCAAAGTAGAGCATTTTCCATAACTTGGACTACCACACCAACTAGGTGCAGCGAGCATGTAACCTGTCACACGAAAAGACACTTCTCCAACACTAGACTCCTCAATGACATCTTGCGTTGGAAAATATAGTTTATCTTGATATCCTGCCAAACTACTTAAATCCACTTGATAGGTTGTAGGAGATTCTTCCAAACCAATCGTATATCCTTGCTCTTCTACATCAATATATATTTTTTCCTCTGGATACTTCTCATTCCAACTAGCCACAAACATTTCTAATGGTACACCTCCTATAGCATAAGAAGCACCCATATCTGTATTTACTAAGGAAGACCAATTTTCCGAATGAAGCATCTCACTTACTAACACATTACTACCATGATCAGGATCTAAAGAAAGTAACTTCAAATATTTTGTTTGAATATTTTCATTCGGTTCTTGATATACTAGCTTACTAGTAGAATAATAGATACCATAATACTCTCCCATTGCACTTACATGAGTCTTAGAAGAAATGGAATTTTCCGCATCTTTTTCTCCAACAGATTCCATAGGTAAATAAGTACTAGGAATAATATAAATACCATCCTCATCCTTATAAAAAATTTTCCAATCATCCACGACTACATCATTCACCGTTACGGAGTAATCGTATTTATCCCCATAATTCTCCGCGGTAATTTCTTTGAATTCTGAAGTACTAGAAGTACTAGAAGATTCACATCCACTAAAACAAAGGACGCAAAGAAAAACCAAAAATAAATGCAATAATCTTTTTTTCATAAACATTTCCTCCCACTTAATAAGATTTTACCATTCTTTTAAACAACTTTAAAGACCAAATGGTACTCCAAATGATTTTTTTTATACAGGGCAACTACTTTCCCATGAAAAGTTAAAAACAAATATTCTTCCTTCGAATTTAAAACAAGCTTGTTCCCATTTTTCATTTTCTTTTCTTGCTCTTCTGTCACTTCCCATTTTGGATAACAAAACAAATCTTCCAACATTTTACATGGAGTATCCTTTGTAATAGAATCTATGGAAAGACAATCCTTTAAAGAAACATTTCCAAGTCTTCTTCTTTCTAAACTTTTCATCGTTGCAATGGAAGAAAAAGAAGAAGCTAAGTCCTCAATCAAACTACGAATGTAAGTTCCTTTTGATACAACACATCGAAAAGTAATCTCATCTTCTTTTCTATTTAAGAATTCTAGTTCTTTGATTTCTACTTTCCTTTTAGGCAAAGACACTGACATCCCTTCCCTTGCATATTCATATAATTTTTTTCCATTTACTTTCACTGCAGAATAAAGAGGCACGGTTTGATCATATTCTTTTGGAAACTCTTGAAAAGCATTCCGAACTTTTTCTTCGGATACAAGAGTAGTTTGTTTTTCCATCACTTCCCCTGTAATATCTCCCGTGGTTGTTTTCACGCCTACTTTCATCGTTGCTACATATTCTTTCTCATCACTTGTTAACATAGAAACCAATTTTGTATAAGAACCCAAGCAAACAATTAAAACTCCTGTAGCTAAAGGATCTAGAGTCCCAGTATGTCCTACCTTTTTCGTACCATAAATTTTACAGATACGATTTACAACATCCCTACTAGTCCATCCCTTAGGTTTCTTTATAAATAACACTCCGTTCATTACTCATTCACCAACCTTAAAATTCTATTTTTTTGAGATTTTATCTCTTGTTTTGCATACCAAGTAATACAACTTTTTTCCTCTTCTTCCTTTGGCAAATGCTCCTGCACATCTTTTAACACTACCACCTGATCTCCTTTTTGAATTTGGTAAGAAAGAGGAACAACTTTTCCATTTACCATTCCCTTCATTGCAAAATTTCCTAACTCTGTATGTAACTTATAAGCAAAATCTAAAAGATTCGACCCTAAAGGTAGTGTTTGCCAATGATTGGAGGCGTCTAAAAAATCCACCTGCTCTCCTAAAAATTCTTTCCTTAACTCCGTATCAAATTCTTCATCATTCTTCGCGATTTGGTTGATGGTTAGTAAAGATTGAAACATCTTCGCCCCACCTCTTTGTTTGTATTCATTCATTCCCATACCATACGCCGCGACGTCATCCATTTTACTATCACGAATTTTAACCAAAACTGGAATTCCATCAATTTCCAAAAATACATGTAAAGATTGATAAGCATTTGACTTTGGATTTGCTATAAAATCTTGAACTCCTTTACAAAGATAAGTCTCTTTCACCAATTTTAAAACTTCATAATATGCTTTTCTTTGCTCTAAAATCACTTTAAAGAAACGCCAATCATCTGCTTTCTTCTCTTTATTAAAAAAGTATAAATCTCGATAAAGTCCAAAAATATTCTTCACTCTTGTTTCACAGGAATAAGATATTCCTGCCTCATCTAACTTATAACCAATCTTATCTCGCATTTGTTCAAAAATAGGTTCACTTTGCTCTTCTAATAACTGATGCTCCTTTTGCATAATATCAAAGTGACTTCGATTATCAAAATAAAAACATAAATCGGAAAGCTCATTCATAACACGAAAAGCACCAATTTGTCTTGCAATAGGAATATAAAATTCTCTTGTTTCTTTAATTTTCTTTTGACGTGTTTCTAATTTCCAAGCACCCGCAGTTCTCATATTATCCAAACGATCATACAATTTTACTTTGATGACTCGAATATCTTCTACAAAACTACTAACAAACTTTCGATTCGTTGCCAACGTTTGCTTTTCCTTATTTAAATTTGCAGTTTTTTTAATTTTCGTAACTCCATCCACAATAGAGGCAACATCTTTTCCATAACAAGAAGCAATATCCTCATAAGTAATCGAAGTGTCTTCCACTAAATCATGCATCAAACACGCGACTACAGTTTCACAATCATCCCCAGCTAAAATTGCCGTTTGAGCGACTCTTCTTGGATGTTCAAAATAAGGCTCCCCACTTAACCTTGCTGGACTTTCTTTATCATGAACTTCTTTTGCAAAATCATAAGCCTTTTGAATCAAAGAAATTTCCCCTACAGAAAATCTTCCTAAACCATTGAAATTCATAACCAAACACCCTCCTCAAAGTACAAAAAACAGGCAACAAAAATCACCTGTAACCATTTCTTAACTTTAAAAGAAAACCAAAAAGAACTCATAAAGCCCATTTTTACCACTTCTTTTCTGATTGCTACAATCCTATCACTTCTTCCCTAACTTTGTCAAACAAAAATTTTGGTAGAATTATACTTTCTAATAGTTACAATACCATCGTTATCTTTCACGATGAATCTTTCTGGATAATTGGTTCTTTTTTGTGTATTTACACCATTTCGTGAAATGAGACAAATGGAATATTTATCAAAAATAACTTTCATTTTAAATAATTTAAAATGGGGAAGAATAAACTTCACAATTTAGTTTCTTTATCTCTTTTTCTAGATTCTCAAAATCATTTTCACTTATTTGATTATCTGATTTAAATTCATAATAAAATTCATCATTATAAGACATATTATCGCATCTTATATTTTTACAATTATTATTAATTACTTCTTTTAATAATTCACAACATTTTTTATTCATTTTTTACCTTCTTTCTTTTATTTGCTTTTGAGGGAGAAAATCGTATCAGTTTCCGTTTCCGTCATTTTACCATCTCCTTTAAATAAAAAGAGAATGATACCATTATCGGAGTCTCATAAAGACGGTACCATCCTCCTATTTTCACTTAATTTATTTAACCGATATTCTCGGGCTATCTCTTTCGAGTGCAACATAATAGGTAGTAATAATTAAGTTTATTTATTATCTTTCACCGACTGATAACTCTCTTGAAAATAAATTCTTAATGATCATGTCCTATATTATAGTCTTTACATTACTATTATCATTTTTCTTTAACTTAATTTACATAAAATTAAAAGTCTATCACTTGATTGTAATAGACTTGCATAAACAATATAATTTGTTATTCTTCTTATAGTTAAGCAATGCTAAAACAATCAATAGTAATAATTGATTTTGATGTCGTAGTAGTAATTGTCGTTGTTAGTTGATTGTTTAACATTTTAATCTCTCCCTTTCAAAAGCAATTAAATGATATCATATTTACACTAATTTGTCAATTTGTGTTCAATTTGAGTTTCGGCTTTTTACTAAAAATTTTATGTTAAAAATCAAATCACAATATT
>CAYQKO010000083.1:0-6149 GCA_964418205.1 uncultured Muribaculaceae bacterium | reverse complement strand
CCCATTTTCCAAAAAAGTTTTTTCATTGGAACGGTAGCCATTTTATTTTTTTCCATCAAAATCCCTCTTTCCTTTTACGCGCAAAAAAAAGCCTAAATCCAAATCTGGACTTACGCTTTTCGCTACACGACATAATTGATTATAGCACATTTTTTCAAAAAAATGTAAAGCAAAATTTTAAAATTTTTTTCAAATACAAATGCCTATTTTACAGTCTATTTCCTTTTTTTGTGTCAATTTTTTGTTTATTTTTAAACTTTTTGCTATACTAAATATAGAAAATAAGAAAGGAGTCTATTATGGAATTAGTAGATATTAAAAAAGTAGCTTGCGTTGGTGCAGGAGTTATAGGTTATAGCTGGGCAATTACATTTGCTTTAAAGGGCCTAGAAGTTCATGTTTACGACATAAAAGAAGAAGCATTAGACCTTGCAAAATCAAGAGTAGAACAAAGTGTCGACTTTTTAGTGCAAAAACAAGTCATTTCGAAAGAAGAAAGTAAACAGTTAAAGGAAAGAATACATTACACCACTTCTTTAAAAGAGGCTGTATGCGACGTTCAATTTATTACAGAAGCTATTTATGAAAGTTATGAAGTGAAACATTCTTTTGTCGAAGAAGTAGAAAAATATACAAACATAGATACCATTATTGCTTCTTCCACCTCTGGTCTTTTAATCACGGAAATTGCAAAGTCAGCAAAACACAAAGAAAGATTTATTGGTGCCCATCCATATAATCCACCTCATTTAATTCCTCTTGTTGAAATCACGAAAGGTGAAAAAACAAAGGAAGAGGTAGTAAAACTAGCCAAAGAGTTTTATATTTCCATTGGGAAAGAACCCATTGTTTTACAAAAAGAAGCTTTAGGGTTTATTTCTAATCGTTTACAAATGGCTTTATATCGTGAAGTATGTGAATTAGTTATGAGGGGCGTTTGCTCTGTAGAAGATGTAGATAAAGCCGTAACCTTTGGTCCAGGGATTCGCTGGGGTATCATGGGGCCTTCCTTAGTTTTTCAATTAGGTGGAGGAAAAGCTGGCGTTGATGGATTATTTAAACATCTAGAACCATCCATAAACTTATGGTTAGAAGACATGGCTGATTTCAAAAAATTCCCAGAAGAATGGCCAGAGATTGCTCGTAAAGGTGTAGAAGAAAGTATTAAAAATCGTCCAAAAGAAATTGGAAATACAATGGAAAGTTTAGAAAAATATCGTGACGACATGTTAATTGAAATATTAAAGCTACATAATAAATTATAAAAAAGAAAACAAATAGGAATTTCGCTTATTTGTTTTTTGATTTCTCTTTTGCTTCCAAATCTACAAATATCTTATGATGAAGCTGAAATATATTTGCAATTTCTTCTACTTGTTGACGATTTATGAAAAAAAGAATCTTCCCTGTAGTAAGAATGGTTACTGTCGAATAAGTTGCCGCACCTAGCAAAATTCTATCCCAAGGAATAGTTATGGATACATGGTGATCACGAAAATTTGTAACTCCTTTTTCATGAATGAAAAGAGTTCCAGTTAATCCACCTTGTTTAAAATGAAAATAACCAACAAAAAGCAGAAAATAATATAGAAAAAGGAGCAAAGCAATTATTCCCATTCCGATACAAAAAAGGAAGAAAAACAAATTACTTTTTAAGAAAAATAGAAACACCACAATTCCAAGGCAACAAAGGAGGAAAAAAGCTTGCAAAAACATGAGTCCTACTGTTGTATAAGGTTTTCCCTTAAACTTTTTTCCTTTTAAAATAGCTTTTTTATAAAGATAAACCCCTTGAGCTTCATTAAAACATAAAAAACCATGATTTTTAAATTCATATTTTAACTTCATTGGAAATT
Organism: uncultured Muribaculaceae bacterium; assembly: GCA_964418205.1. Classification (GTDB taxonomy): domain Bacteria; phylum Bacillota_I; class Bacilli_A; order RF39; family UBA660; genus Ventrenecus. The sequence continues at coordinate 4,293 of CAYQKO010000083.1, read as the reverse complement.
CACTTTCTTTCATAAAAAGTAGACGTTAAGTCTACTTGAATAATCAAATCTGGTGATCCGTACGAGGTTCGAACTCGTGAATGTAACCTTGAGAGGGTTATGTGTTAAGCCACTTCACCAACGGACCAAAAAAACTTTTAAAAGACATTCTTATGTTAACATAAACCCAAAAATCTTACAATACCTTTGGCAAAATTATTTCCTTATATTGCCGCATATATTTTGTTATTTCTCTTTATAATCCTCTAAAAAAGAATGTTTCGTCTTATCGTCATGATAACCTAAGATGCAATCTAAATTCACATTTGACATGCTTCTAAAAATATTAGAATCAATATCTTTATTTGCCTTTCTAAGCTTTTGAATGAATTCTTTTATTTCTTTCCGTTTACTTGTTCCATCATCCATTAAAGAACATCCTTCTGTAAAACGACAAGCACAATGAATAAAAGTAAGTTCATTATAATTCTTCCAAGCAATAATATCACTTTCCCTTATTTGATAAAGAGGTCTTATCAGTTCTAACCCTTCATAATGATCACTATGAAGTTTGGGCATCATGGTCTTTACTTCCGCTGCATAAAACATTGAAAGTAAGGTTGTTTCTATCACATCATCCAAATGATGACCTAAAGCAATTTTATTACAACCAATTTTTTTTGCATAATTATATAAATGTCCTCTTCGCATACGAGCACACAAGTAACAAGGGCTTTTTCCAAAAGACTTTTCTACAACATCAAAAATATCCGTTTTAAATATTTCAATAGGGATTCCTAAAACCAAAGCATTTTCTTTAATTGCATTCAAATTAAATTCATTGTATCCAGGATCCATGACTACAAAATGCAAATCAAAATTTATTTTTCCATGTCTTTTTAGTTCTTGAAAACACTTAGCCATCAAAAAAGAATCTTTCCCACCACTTATGCAAACCATGATATTATCCTGTTCTTCTACCAATTGATACTCATTGATAGCCTTTATAAACTTCGACCATATTTCTTTTCTGTATGTTTTAATAATACTTCTTTCCACTTCTTTTTCTTTATTCATTTTCCAATACCTCTTTTAATACTTTTAAAAACAATTCTACTTCTTCTAATGTAACATGATGAGAAAGGCTAACCCTTAAAGAAGTATTGGCTAGCTTTTTATCTTTCGTCACCGCATAAACAAGCTTAGAAGGAGTAGAAACAGGACAACAACTCGTCTTGGCAGATAAATAAACTTCTCTTTCATCCAATTTTTTAGCAAAAGTAAGCGCGGATTCATTTATTACACTAAAATTAATAAAATAAACCGAAGAATATTTTGTATTATTTACAACGACATTTGGTAGTTCATTCAAACACTCTAGAATCTTTTTTTGCAATACTTCTACATATTTTTTTCGCTCTTTTTGATTCTTCAATGCAATTTCTAATGCGACAGAAAAAGCAGCAATATTGGCTAAAATAGGTGTCCCACTTCGATAAACGGTCGTGCTCTTGCCACCATGAATTAAAGGGATAAGTTCCACATTTTCTTTTTTTATTAAAAGGGAAATACCATCTAACCCACCTATCTTATGAGAAGAAATCGTAGCTAAATCAACATTTGAAAAATCAAATTCTTCCTTTCCAATGATTTGAGAAGCATCCGTATGAAAAAAACAATGCGGATAATCCTTTAAAAATTCCCCAATTTCCCGAATTGGTTCCACAATTCCTAATTCACTATCCATCGATGTAATACTAACTAAAATAGTATCTTCCCTTATTTTTTCTTTTAACACATCTATATCAACTATTCCATCTTTATTTACAGGTACTATTTCTACCTCAAACCCTTTTTCACTTAAATAAGTAAGAGGACTTAATATGGAAGAATGTTCTAAATTACTCACTAAAATATGTTTTCCAAAATTTTTATATCTTTCACAAATTCCTTTTATAGCCAAATTATTAGATTCACTAGATCCAGAAGTATAAATAATTTCAGAAGGCTTTCTATGCAAAAGATTAGCAATTCTTTTTGTATACTTTTCTATTTCTTGCTTTGCTTGCTGTCCTAAGAAATGATTAGCATTTGGATTCGCATAAAAAGTATTGGAATAATACACGAAAGTATCCAACACTTCTTTTTCTACTTTATTTCCCGCAGCATAATCCAGATAAACCATTTGAATCACTTCCTAAACATCCTCTATTTTAATCATTTTTCCTCTTTTTATCAACCCATTTTTTCCGTGTCATCATTACCATAAAATTTCAAAAAAAATACAAGTTATCGACCACTTTTTGACTCATTACGATCAAAATAGGTCGATAACTTACATATTTATTGCTTTCTGTCCTGTTTTTTTTACTCTTCAACAATATCGATGAATAGTTTTTTTTGAGACTTTATCTTTCTTTTCTTTTACACAAGTTTCTAGACACACACAACAAAAATAAGTATAATGAGTTTGGTGATACTATGAATATATTAAAAATTAAAATACATTTACATGAAAAAGAGGATTTATATCATCCTTTTAACGATTCTACTTTAAATCCAATGCTTGCAAACTACATTTATGATGAATGTCTTGGATTCCCTAAAAATAGTCAAATTTCTTTACAAATCAAAACAGACTTTCCAATAGAACCAGAAGAAGTAAAAAAACTCATTCATAATTACTTTAAACAAGAATTAAAAGAAAAGGAAGTTCTAAAAAAACACTCTTTCGTTTTTCATAGCATTATACTACTCTTTGGCTTTATTTGTATTTTTTTATCTTATTCCGCCTACTTCAATTTTTTTCATGAAATATTCCTAATCTTAGGATGGTTATCCATTTGGGAAATAGCATACGACATCCTATTTATAAATGGAAAAGACAGAGTAAAAAATGCTCGTTATCAAAAATTAAGCAAAGTGAAAATAGACTTTCAATAAACATCTCTTTTACTAGGTCCCTTGATACATTTTCCTTTCTTTGTAAATCTTGAGGCATGACAAGGACATTCCCAAATCTTCTCAACTTCATTATAAATCAAAGGACAACCCATATGAGGACAAAATTTTCGATCATTTTTCTTAAAAGCGAATCCTTTTACATATCCCATACTATTACTCCAAACAGAAACAAAAACTTCTTTTAGTCTTTTAGAAAACGAAATGCGATGAGGATCAAATAGCCTAGAAAATGGATTTTCTTTTTTTAATATTAAATCACGAATGATATTCCCCGCTAACACTCCATTCGTCATTCCCCAAGCATTATACCCAGTTGCAATATATAAATTTTCTTCTAATGCACCAATAAGCGGTAACGTATCAAACGAAACAATATCTTCATTACTCCATAAATATTCAGGATTTTTATCTAGAAAAAATTTAAATTTTTCTTCTCTATTCATAAAATGACTAATATTATGGGAATCTATTAAAGTAATCTCCCAATCCTTATGATATCTTCTTGACAGAGTTGGTTTGCTAGTTGTGATAAATGTTACAGGTTGATGTATATTCTTCTTAGCCATAACATAGGATTTCACCTGATAACATTTTATAGGCATAAAATAAGGAATTAAAAAGAATGGATAATGACAAGCCAACACAACCTCTTTCGCATAAATACTTGCATGCTTCGTTTTACAAACATATTCATCTTCACTTTTTTGAATATTTTCAATTCTAGTATTCTCATAAATCTTATCTTTACAAAGATAAGCAATCCCATAAAGAAACTTTAAAGGATGGAAAACATAAGTATCCCAAACAGTAATACGATTCTCTTTATATTCTACATCAATACCGTTGTTTTTCAAAAACTGATACTCTTTTTTTAATAATTTTTTTTCTTTATCATTTCTAGCAATCACAGAAGAAGATACATTTTCAAAATCACAAGCAATTTTTTCCTTTTCTATCATATCTTTTATAAGTTGAATTGCTTTTCTTTGAGACTTCAAATACTCACTTGCCTTAACCCCTAATTTTGAATAACAAATACCCTGTAAATAATTAATCTTACCAGTAGTTCTAGAAGTAACTCCATGTCCAATTTCATTCATTTCCACCAAAGCAACATTGAGTTTACTATCACACAGCTGATAAAGAGTAGATATCCCAGTAATACCCCCACCAATAATTAATACATCCACTTCTATGTTTTCTCTTAAAGAATCAAATGGTTCTTTTTTGATACCATCCAACCAAACACTATAATTCTTCATATCATCTCACCATACTTAGTATGGCTAGTTTTAGCAAAGAATATTTAGTAAATTAACTAACTTTAATTACATATGGATCACTACTCGT
>CAYQKO010000082.1:0-6173 GCA_964418205.1 uncultured Muribaculaceae bacterium | reverse complement strand
GGAAATTCTTCCAGAACCAAATGTACCTTATATTTTGTAAAACAAAGTGGAGGAATTGTTGCAACAAGTTACATTACGAACCTTTATTCCGATTCTTCTTTTGAGTTAGTCTATGATGACTATAGCAACCTAAGATATTATGGACATTATCCAAATAACTATATAGACATTGGAGATGTATATGAAAGTGATGTATGGTTTGGGGGATATGACAATGTCGGCGAATATGCTTATAATGGAATGCTCTTTAATTCCAAAGAAGAATGCGAAGCAAGTAGTTATGCAGGATATTATTGCCGCCAAATTGCCTCGAAAGGAGATGTGATTCTTTGGAGAATTATTGGAATATTCCAAGTAGATGATGGAAATGGAAATGTAGAAAGTAGATTAAAAATCATTCGTGCAGATTCGATTGGATCCTTACCATTTGACTATACCTCATCAGGAACTTATACGAATCGTTGGAGTACCTCACAAATCAAAACCATATTAAATGATACCTATTATAATAGCACATCAGGTGTCTATTATATTAATGAAGCAAATACTTTAAATTTCAGTGGAGCAGGATTAAGTGAAGCTTCCAAACAGTATATAGGGGATGCTGTATGGAATTTAGGAGGCTGGAGTACTTCAGATATCACAGCAAGTGAGCTTTATACCTATGAAAGAGGAACCTCTGTACCAAGCGGATATGAAACAACATGGACAGGAAAAATTGGATTATTTTATGGAAGTGACTATGCTTATGCTACGGACGGGGGAAATTTACGAAGAAATGCCTGCTTAACAAAATCCTTAATGTATTGGTATTATAATGATAATACAAATGGTTGGTATATGTCTAACTGTGCAGATACAAGTTGGTTAAGAGATGGATTCTCACAATATTTTACCATGACACCACATAGCACAAGTACTATCTTCGGCTTCGTTGTCGATCGACACGGAGATGTCTATGGTTTAATAGAACGCTGCTATAGAAATGCGGTACATCCAACAGCATATCTCAAATCATCCGTAAGTATATGCAGTGGGAATGGATCATCTAGTTCTCCGTATATTGCGTGTTAACGAGTAATCATCCTAAAATATTTCATTTCATATCTTTCTTTGCTCTTGTAAAAACGGGAAAAGTCTATTCCATCCTATTTAGATTTATGTTATCCTATTTATAGGAAGACAAAAAATGTACACACACGAAAGTGAGGTATTTATGAATTTAGAAATGGATAGAAAGAAACCAAAATTGGAAGTTATAACAATAGTAGTTGGATCTTTAGAAGAAAATTGTTATTTGATTATCAAGGACAATAAGGAAGCAATTGTAATTGATCCAGGGGATGAACCTAATAAAATTATAGAATTTGCAAAACCTTATGATGTGAAAGGAATTCTAATCACGCATCATCACTTCGACCATATAGGGGCATTAAAAGAAATAGAAAGCTATTTTCATGTAAAGGAAACACATGATATTCCAAATTTTACTTTTGAAAAAATAAAAACACCAGGGCATACAAAAGATTCCGTATCCTATTATTTTAAAGAAATAAATAGTATTTTTGTAGGTGATTTTATATTTGCAGGAACAATTGGAAGAATGGATTTAGGAGGAAACGAAAAAGATATGAAACAATCACTAAAGTCGTTTTTAACCAAAATGGATAATGATGTCATTATATATCCTGGTCATGGAAATAAAACAACTTTGAAACAGGAAAGAACCAATTTAGAACAGGTGATGAAATCTCTATAAGTTTGTTTTGCATAAAATAAGTTAGGAAGTGAAATATGAAAACAATTGGAATAGTCGGAAGAGCTTATTATAATAAAGATAATCAAGAAATCATTCAGTTTAATGAACATATAAGAAAATGCTTTTCATCTTATGATGACGTTTCTATAATTGGAATTCTACCTCCAGAAGATATTTATTATGTAGAAACAGAAATGGGTGCAGATATTTTAACAGAGAAAACAAAAAGAAAATTAGATGCTGTCTTAAATAAATGTGATGGATTTCTTATACCAGGAGGAACTTATTGGTATAACTTTGACGAATATATTATGAGTTATGCAATTTCAAATGATAAGCCTTTACTTGGAATATGTTTAGGATTTCAAGCACTATGCAGTATGCATGCAAAAAATAGAAGAAACTTTGATAGGACGGAAAAACTAAATTCAGAAAATCATTATGGTAATAGTAGTCAATACATTCATAACATCAACATAAAAAAGGATACGAAGCTCTATGAAATATTAAGGGAAGAAACCATTCCTGTTAATAGTGTGCATCATGACATTGTGAATTTTGAAATGAATGATTTAATTGTTTCATCAAAAAGTGAAGACGGAGTGATTGAATCTGTAGAATTGTCAGATAAAAAGTTTATTATCGGCCTACAATGGCACCCAGAATACTTAATGGATAGTTATTCAAAAAAAATATTGGATTCTTTTATAAAAGCGTTATAAAAAGCCTCATTAGGAAGCTTTTTTCTTTAATACGAGAGAAGTTTGTTCCAAAGCATTTAAATCAGTTTCTTTATAATATTGGGTAAGTAATTCGAAAAGAATACCATAATCCGTTATCATTTCCTTATAAGCATTTAATTTTCCAGAATATCCTAAAATAACTCCCTTATGATTTACCGTTAAATTTGTATTAGGAATTGGATTACGTTCATTTGGATAAAAACCAGCATGAACATAACCATAAGGGTTAGATAATATCCCGCCAGCATAATGTCCAAACCTACCTTGAAAGCTCAAATCATCTGACATTACCCAAGCACCACATGTACCAGATGCAGCTAAAGCACTGTCAGTTGTCCTTTCAGAGACATCGCAAGAAGCAATTTTTCTATATAAAGGATCGTTGATATAAAAAGGCTTATAATAAAAACCAGCATTTTTGTTCATCACAGCCTTAGAACCATTAGAATTCATTTTTTGAATTCCTTCTTGTGTATAAACGTTAGGATCAACATATGGCTGAGTTAGAAGAATTTCACGTTCCTCAGAAGTTAAAATTTCATCGGTACAAGTAATTTTATAAAACAGATTTAAAAGGCCAGTTATATTACCTGATAAACCCGTATGACCAGGAAAAAGGATATCCCTACCCTTACGATCTGGACTAATAAATTCCTCACCAATTTTTCCACCAACAACAGGATAAGAGGAATTCTTAGAATCATAAGTCAAATTGTTTTTATCGATTTTTGAAAGAATACTTTCTAATTTCATTAAGAAATCAGGAATAGTGAGTCTCAAAATAATAAAGCCTATATCATTATATTGATAATAGTGATAGAACTTACTTTTCTCCTCCATGTTTTCATGACATCGTCTTAAAACCTTTATTGTTTCCTCGTAACTTAAATCATCAATTCTTTGACCAGTTTCCATCATGGCAGTAAAATTCAAAATACTTTTTATACTTGCTTCACAGTCAAAATCAGGATTTAATTCATGAATAGTAGTTTCGAAATCTAAATTTCCAGCTCTTCTCTCTAACATAATAAGTGTAGACACGATGGTCTTCGTAATCGAATCAAACTGAAAGAACGTGTTACTATCAATAAAATGATTCGAATCATTTCGATAATTTATAACAGTAAAGTATTCATTTTTCAAACCAAATTGGATAGAAGGAGTAATTTTCTCACTTAGTAACCCTTCAAAATCACAGGTAAACATATTTTTAAAGTACTCTAATGCATCTTCAATATTCCAATCATAAGTAGTCTGTAAAAATTGGAAAAATTGAGAACGAAGATTACCTAAATTTTGATTCAGTTTTTGCTCCAAATCTTTAACGAAAGAATTTACTCTTTCTTCTTCACTATTTAATAGGTATTTTCCCACGTTAATTCCTCCTTTATATGTGTCACTTATTGTATACGAAAAGAGAAAAAAAAGCAATAACATCAAATGATATGGAAAGCTAATTCAAAATAAATGCTTTCTTTTCTAACTGAGACGCTTGAATTTCAGTTTAATATTTGGTACTATACTGACGGATATGCAAGGTTATTCTTGTAAAGAAAAATTGGTATTACAATAATAAGGAAGAAAGGAAAAAAATAAATGAAAAGAAAAGTATTAATATTTAGTATTCTATTATGTTGTTGTGTGTTCCCACTAGCAGGGTGTGAAAATAAAACGGATAAAACTAGTGAAAATGAAAATAATGTTAGTAATACTACAATAGAAATGAATGAGAATTACGTATATTCTGTAAGTAATGAAGAAATGTATATTGGAAATATTCCGTCAAAATATGGAGAAATATATGCTACACCAGAGGAAGCAATTTCCGCTTTATCTCATAATTTTTTTATAAGACATACTATAGAAGATGAAGAAATAAAGGAAAGTTATTTAGGATTCAAATATAATGACAAATTTTATTATATAAAGGGATCAGATTCTAATTTATACACCGAAAATCAAGAAGAATTGAAGGAAATATTTGGAAAATCAAATTGTATCACGCATAGTTATTATATGACATGTGAGGATGCGAATTTAAGTATTAGCATAAAAGATGATGGATACGTTGGTATAAACGATGGGGAAGCTTATTGTAATGTTTTTGACAATTACTCAAAATGTAAAATTGGTGGTTTAAATTAAAAAATATTTATAATCAACCTTTTTGGAAACATTAATAAGTTATTAAAGAAATTCACTGATGTAAAATTAAAAAGACTAAAAAGTATTGGGACTCCAAGCTTTTTTTGTAAGCAGGAGGTTCACTTTTCAAAAAACGAGTGTTTACTATTAAATTGTAGGCTATATTCTTAATTGAAGAGCCAGAAATTAATCTACACCCAGGATATCAAAGAAAATTTATTGAAATATTACAATTACCTATGTTTTCTAAGCATCAATATTTTATTACAACTCATTCTAATCATTTGATAGATAGCTGTTTTGATTATAATTGTATTTCAATATATAAATTTATAAATTATGAAAATAAGAATAATACATTTAAGGTAGTAAACTCATCTCCAAATGATGTAGAAACATTACAATTGCTTGGAGTAAATAATTCATCTGTATTTATTGCAAATTGTACTATATGGGTTGAAGGTATAAGTGATAAAATTTTAATAAGTAAATATTTATAAACATTTTTTAAAGAAAATGATATTTTAAATTATTATGAAGATATACATTATTCTTTTGTTGAATATGGTGAAAATAATATAGCTCATTGGTCATTTATACCAACTTCTGATATAGAGACAATTAATGCATCTGGAATAACTAATAAGAGTTTTATCATTTGTGATAATGATAACGATTCGAAAAGTAAGAAAAAAAGAAAAGACATATTGAAATCAATTTTTAAGGATAATTATTGCGAATTGACTGTAAGAGAAATAGAGAATACGATTAGTAAAGAAGTTCTTGAAAAAACACTTTTCAATGGTGAAACTCCTAAATATAAAATTCCATACGAAACTAATAAAGAATATGCTACAAAATTTGCCAGAATGGGAGATTTTATTGACAAACATTATATTTTAAAAGAAAATATGGTACTAAAGATACTGGAACTATATTAAATAAATTTGATTTTTCGAAAAGAATAGCAAATAATATTAACAATATTAATAATCTAAGCCCACAAGCAAAAAAAATTTGTAAAAAGATATATGAATTTATAAAAAAATCTAATAAATAAAAAATTTTATTTATGATTTGACAATCTATTGCAAGAGAGGTAACATGCAATAAATTGGAGGATGAATCTTATGAAAAATGAAGAAAAATTTATTAAAGAAGAAAACAAATTAAGAATGGAAAATAATGCTAGATTGCTAGCTGATTTAATTTATTTAAATTATGAACATTCTAATGGCAATATTATAAATATTGATCATATTTATAATACATTACATGATACAGTTAATTATACAAAAGAAGAAAATAAAGCAGCATGCTTTTATATATTTAAGAGTTGATTATGGGTTATAATTAGATAATTAGTAATAAAATAATACTATATTTGATGAGTTTTTACGAGAAATATGGTATAATATATACATATAATAACTTGAGAAAAGGAGGTATTTAAATGGATGAGATTACTTATGATAAAGTAGAAGATGAAAAAAGTCCTGAAGTAAAGCAATTATATTGGAATATTG
>CAYQKO010000081.1:0-6197 GCA_964418205.1 uncultured Muribaculaceae bacterium | reverse complement strand
TCTAAAAGTTTATTACCTTCCAAAATAATTCTACTATCCAAATTAGACATTCTTCTTAAAAGTCCAACGTCATTCATATAAATTTTATAAGCAGATAAATCATGATATGCTTTTAATGGAAAAGCACACTTATTTACCAAATAACACTTAGAAATCAAATTAGCGTCATTTAACCAATTTAATGCTCCTTCATATTCTCTTGCACGAGCACCTTCTTTTAATACCTGATATACAAATTTTTTATTTTCTTTAGCTAACTGTGATGGTATCCCATTCCAAACTAATGATATCTTATTCGCCTTTCTAGCATCAGTATGTTTTGAAAAATCATTTTCATAAGCATCTAATATATTTTTTTGAATCCTATCAACTTTTTCTATATCCTTATCATTAACCCAACTATATACTGATTCAGGCATTCCACCAACTATATAATAAATCTTTAATTTTTCGATAAGTTGAGTTTCAAACAACTTTGGAATTTCTCTTATCTCTTTCGTTTGTTTCATAACCTCAACTAAATTTTCGGAATTATCAGCAATCAAAAATTCACTAAAAGTCATCGGATATAAATTTAAAAAATCCACTTTACCTACTGGAAAGGACGTTTTAGATAGTTTTATACCTAAAAGACTCCCTGCACACGCTACATGATATTCATTGGCTTCTTCACAAAAATACTTTAACGAATTTAACGCATTAGGGCATTCCTGTATTTCATCAAAAATGATTAATGTTGTTTCTGAATTTATTTTTTTTCCATTTGCCAATGATAATTGTTCTATAATTCTTTTTGGATCTTTCGTATTTAAAAACAATTCGGATAACCCATCATCATGATCAAAATTAAAATATGCGACATTATCATAATAGTTTTCCCCAAACTCTTTTAAAATATATGTTTTACCAACTTGACGTGCCCCCTTTAAAATTAAAGGTTTCCTCTCTATACTATTTTTCCAATAAATTAATTCATTCATAATCGACTTATACTTATTATTTCTCTATGGAAAATAGGACCTAGAGAAAAATCTAAAATATTTGGGCTTTCAAATATTTCTTTCGATACAATTCGGTTGTACTGAAAAGGATGATGGAAATCAATTATAACTTTTTTGTTACTTTTTTCTTCGGTTAAAAAGTATGGATCCCATAAATAATAACAAATGTTATCAAAGCTTGTTACTAAAACATAATGTTCTATATTCTCTAAATAGGTTCTTACAATAACACAGCCAAAATTTTTCAAACAATTTTGTAGAGAAAAAATGGATGCTTCTTCTTCTTTTTGATAAGTCACTTCAATAGGAAGAATGCTTTCTAAAATATTCCAAATTCGAAACATCTCCTCTTTACTAGTACCACCTTCTCCCAAACGTCCTTTTTCACCTTCGACATCCATTCCAGAATGAAAAATTTGAATGACTGCTTTTGCAGAGATTTCTTCTCTTTGAAACAAAAATTTTAAGGAATTTATCACACTTACTGGTCCGCAGTCAAATTCTGATATTTGATATCCTAAAGGACTTTTCATTTACATCACCACAGTAAAGTCTATTAGAAAGAAAATTTTCTATGATAGGGATAATTTTTTTGAATTCCGTTTAATCAAAAAAAGTACTGATTTTTTATTCTTCAGTACTTTCTTCTATTTCATCTTTTTCCGCTGATTCAAACATTCCTTCACCAGTCACTTCATCATCTACATCACCCATAAGATGTTCTTCTAGTACTTCACTAGCTTCATCATCCATGAATTGTTTTTGAAGTTCAAGTTCAATGTCACTATATTGATGAGCACCAGTACCAGCAGGTATTAACTTACCAATGATAACATTTTCTTTTAGTCCTCTTAAGTAATCCACTGAGCCTTTGATTGCAGCATCTGTAAGAACTCTTGTTGTTTCTTGGAATGAAGCTGCAGATAAGAATGAATCTGTTTGTAGAGAACTCTTTGTAATACCTAACATGATAGGTCTACCCTTTGCAGGCACTCCACCTCTTAGGATAACTGGTTTATTTGCTTCGGTAAATTCTCTTAACGATACACTTAATCCTTCTACTAAATCCGTATCCCCTGAATCAACGATACGAACTTTATTAATCATACGCTTTACAATAATTTCAACGTGTTTATCATTAATATCAACACCTTGTAGTTTGTAAACCATTTGAATTTCTTTTAAGATGTATTCTTGAGCCGTAATTGGATTTGTTACAGCTAATAATTCTTTTGGTGAAATAACACCTTCTGTTAATTTATCTCCAGCTTCCACAACGTCTCCAACATTTACACGTACTTTCATATTGTAGTTTGTAACATGTTCTCTTGCTTCCACATCATTTTCTACAATAATTTTATGTTTTCCATTCTCTTCTGTAATAACAGTAACTTTCCCATTAATTTCCGAGATGGTAGCTTTTCCTTTTGGATTACGAGCTTCAAATAACTCTTCCACACGAGGTAGACCTTGTGTAATATCGTCTCCAGCAACACCACCTGAGTGGAATGTACGCATGGTAAGTTGAGTACCTGGTTCCCCAATAGATTGAGCAGCCATAATACCAACAGCTTCACCTGTTTCAACAATATTACCAGTCGCCAAGTTACGTCCATAACATTTTTGACATACCCCATTTTGCGTTTTACAAGTTAAAATGCTTCGAATTTCTACGGATTTAATTCCAGCATCGGTAATCTTTTTCACAATATTTTCCGTGATTAAGACACCTTTGTCTGCAATAACTTCTTTCGTTTCAGGATGAATAATTTTTTGAGCGGTAAATCTTCCTAAAATACGTTCTGCAAGAGGTTCAATAACGCTTCCATCTTTATCATTCATTAAGTCTTTTACTTCAACACCTTGAATCGAACCACAGTCTTCTTCTTTGACAATAATGTCTTGAACAACTTCCACTAAACGACGAGTTAAGTATCCAGAGTCAGCCGTACGTAATGCTGTATCGGCAGAACCTTTTCTTGATCCATGACTGGATAAGAAGAATTCCGATACGCTTAATCCTTCAGAGAAGTTTGACATAACGGGAATCTCTATTGTCGAACCATCTGGCTTCGCCATAAGTCCACGCATACCAGCAAGTTGTGCAAAGTTCGATAACGAACCACGAGCTCCTGAATTCATCATCATGAATAATGGATTATCATAATCGCCTTCTGCGATTTCTTTTAATTCTGCTTTAATCTTATCATTTGCTTTTGTCCAAATATCAATTACTGTGTTGTAACGTTCCTCTTCCGTAATCATACCACGTTTAAATTGTTTGTTCACTTTTTCAACTAATGCTTTGGATTCTTCAATGACTTGGTGTTTCGTTTTTGACGTAACTATATCAGATGAGGACACCGTAACACCTGCGATTGTTGAATATTTAAATCCTAAATCCTTTAATTTATCTAGGAAAACACTCGTTTCTGTTGTGTGGTATCTTTTGAATACTTGAGCAATAATCTTACTCAAATCCCCTTTGACAAATGGTTTTCCTAAAGGCATTTCTTTAATTGTTTCAGGAATATTTGTTCCCATAGGAAGGAAGAATTTGCTAGGTGTAATCCCTTCAATGTTTTCTTTACTTGCTTCGTTAATATATGGGTAACTATCTGGTAAAATTTCATTAAAGATAATTTTACCACAAGTTGTAACTAAATATTTGTCCATTTGATCTTCTGTAAATAATTTATGTTTAAAGGATTTGACTGGAACGGCAACACGAGTATGCAAGGTAATTTCTTTACGAGCATAAGCCATTAAGATTTCATCGGAATCTTTATACACTTTCCCTTCATGTTCTTCTCCAGCTTTTTCTTGAGTTAAATAACAGTTACCTAATACCATATCCTGAGATGGGGTAACAATTGGTTTTCCATCTTTTGGATTTAAAATATTTTGAGCACCTAACATCAAGATTCTAGCTTCCGCTTTCGCTTCTTCAGAAAGTGGAACATGGACAGCCATTTGGTCTCCGTCGAAGTCAGCATTAAATCCTGTACAAACAAGAGGATGCAAACGAATTGCTTTTCCACCAACTAACTTCGGTTCAAATGCTTGAATACCAAGCCTATGTAATGTTGGAGCACGGTTAAGCAAAACTGGATGTTCGGTAATCACTTCTTCTACTACATCCCATACAGCATCGTCTTTTGTATCAATTAATTTTTTAGCTCCTTTAATATTATGTGCAAGACCTTTTTCCACAAGACCATGAATCACATGCGGTTTGAATAATTCAAGAGCCATATCTTTTGGAATACCACATTGATACATTTTCAAGTTTGGTCCAACAACGATAACACTACGACCTGAATAGTCTACACGTTTTCCAAGTAAGTTTTGACGGAAACGTCCTTGTTTTCCTTTTAACATACTAGATAAACTCTTAAGTGGACGATTCCCAGCTCCAGATACGCTTCTTCCACGACGTCCATTATCAAACAATGAATCTACTGCTTCTTGAAGCATACGCTTTTCGTTTTGAACTATGATAGTTGGCGCCCCAAGCTCTAATAATTTCTTTAAACGATTGTTACGATTAATAATTCGACGATATAAATCATTTAAGTCACTCGTTGCAAATCTTCCACCATCCAACTGAATCATTGGACGAATATCAGGAGGAATCACAGGAATAACATCCAAAATCATCCATTCAGGGCGATTTCCACTCTCTTGGAATGCAACTAAACAGTCTAAACGTTTTACTAAACGAACCCGTTTTTGACCTGTAGCATTGTCCAGTTCTGTACGAACTTCTTCTACTTCTTTATCAATGTCTACTTCTTTTAATAGAGTTTTGATTGCTTCAGCACCCATACCTACTTTGAAACTATTGCCATATTTTTCATAGTATGCACGATACTCTTTATCCGATAAAGTTTGTTTTTTCCCTAAAGGAGCACTTCCTGGATCCAAAACGACATAGCTTACAAAGTATAATACTTCTTCTAAGTCTCTTGGACTCATGTCTAAGACTAAGCCCATTTTTGATGGAACTCCTTTAAAGAACCAAATGTGACTACAAGGAGAAGCAAGCTCAATGTGTCCCATACGTTCACGACGTACTTTAGACTTTGTTACTTCTACCCCACAACGATCACAAACAACATTTTTATAACGTAATCTTTTGTATTTTCCACAAGAACATTCATAGTCCTTTGTAGGTCCAAAGATTTTTTCACAGAAAAGTCCATCTCTTTCAGGTTTTAATGTACGATAGTTAATTGTCTCAGGCTTTTTTACTTCTCCATAGGACCAAGAACGAATTTGTTCTGGACTAGCAAGGCTAATTTTTAAACCTTTAAAGTTATTTACTTCAATCATTACTCTTCACCCTCCTCAAATTCACTATCTAATGCAATATCTCCTGGGAATTCTAGGTTATCTAAATCATCCTCTAGAAACTCATCTTCCCCTTCTTCTATACCCTTTTCATCTGGTGTGATAATTTCTTCTTTCACAACATCTTCTTTTTCTGGTTCTGTCACGTCGATTTCATCAATTTTAATTAAATCTTCTTTTTCTTCTTCTACTTCAATGTCTTTTAAATCTAATAATTCATCCTTGTTATTAATAATCTGAACATTTAGACCTAAAGCCTGGAATTCTTTAATTAATACTCGGAATGACTCTGGTACACCAGCTTGATTTACTGTTTTTCCTTTTACTAAGGCTTCATAGACTTTCACGCGACCAATCACATCATCGGATTTGATTGTCAAAATTTCTTGTAATACATGTGCAGCACCATATGCATATAATGCCCAAACTTCCATTTCTCCGAAACGTTGTCCACCAAATTGAGCTTTACCACCTAATGGTTGTTGAGTGACTAAACTATATGGACCAGTAGCACGAGCATGTAATTTATCATCTACCATGTGATGAAGTTTTACCATATACATGACACCAACATTTATTTTATGTTCAAATGGTTCTCCTGTACGTCCATTAATTAATGTAACTTTCCCATCTTCACTCATACCAGCTTCACGCATTTCTTCATGAATATCGTCAATGTTTGCTCCATCAAATACTGGTGTTGCGTAATGAACGCCTAATTTTTTACCAGCCATACCTAAATGAACTTCTAAGATTTGACCAATATTCATACGAGATGGAACACCTAGTGGATTTAACATAACATCAACTGGACGACCATCTGGTAAGTATGGCATATCTTCT
>CAYQKO010000080.1:0-6238 GCA_964418205.1 uncultured Muribaculaceae bacterium | reverse complement strand
TTAGTACTGTAGAAACATCAAACTAATTTATGATTCAAACTTTAAACCAAATCAAAGTTCCATTTCTATAAAACAAGACCAAAACAAGACCAGAGACAGTTTTGATAATAAAAAAACCCCGTAAATACGGGGATAATTAACAACTGGAGCGATTGATAATGTGGTTTAACACTCTTAACTAAAAAAAAATCAGTCCATCAATATTTGATAAACTTATTATAATGCTGTTCTTTTTTTTGAGCAATAGTATTTAGCATAAATGGGGCGTAAATTTTTTTATAATTGACTTTCCTATTAAAATACCCTAATATATTTATAGTGATTGAAAGGGAGAAATTATATTATGAAAAAAAATAAATACTTAATTTTTTATATAACCAATTACTTCTCTCTTTTAAATATAACTAAAACAGTGATAAAGTAACAAGTAGTTTTTGTCACTTTTTTTATTTAAAGGATGTGAAATTTCAAAATTTTAAGAAAGTGAGGAAATATGAAACAAGAAACTCAAGAAAAAACGCTCGAAAATCTAATAAGGCAAAACTTAAGGTACGAACTAGCTATAGAAGACTACGAATTAGATACTAATAATGAGCCAGCTTTATTAATAGCCAATTTAAAAAAATTAAATACATGGAGAAATAACAGAAAAATTTGGACGATAGAAAAGCAAATTCAAGAAACTAGTATCATTTATGAAAATTTTAAAAATATAGTGGAAGAGATTGGAAAAGAATATTTTATTTTTTATGATGATGGAGATATTAATTATAATTGGAAAAAGAAAGAAGGTAAAAATTTATGAGCAAAGGTGGAAATGGAAGAGATTGGGGATATGCGAGCTATGATATGGATAATCCAGATAATGAAAATTTAACATATACAAGTTATGAAAAAAGCGGTAGTGTAAATCAATACACAGAAAATAATGATGGTGGACATAGCCACTATCATTGGAATGACAGAAATGATCATGATTTAGGAAGAGATTCAGATTCTGGTAGATTGGAAAGTAATAGACACGATAATCCTTCTACTGGTGAAGTTCAAAATAATGGTGGTTGCTATTTAACTAGTGCATGTATGCAACATTTTGCACAGCAATTTAATGACAAGTGTTATAATATTTCTAGACGGGAGTTGGTAGCCCCAGCCTAGCTTCGGCGGTCGTGGTAACACGATTACGAAAAATAGATAGCATGTTTGCCTAGTTATCATGCTAGGCGCTACTAATGGGACTATCTTCGGATGGTTCTTTTGATTTTTCCTCACTTCATCTAAAATATAAAAAATTCGGATACCAAAATATGATATCCGATATGACCGTTATGGTCTCAATCATTCAATCTTACGATTGATATGTCCGCAAGGGACACAATATCTAAATAAATTACATAATACTTATATCATATTTTATGTGCATTGTCAAAAAAATTTAACATTTTGTTAGATATTCTTTTATGGCAATATCTAGCTTGTTTAATATATTACTGTCACAAATATATTGATTTTTCCTATTAAATACTCTTTTTTTACTAATAGTCTTAATTTGAGTTATCATTGCATAACAATCAAGATTATAACGAGTTGTTGTAGGAATCACCTTTGAAAGTATTTTTCCTAATGGAACCCTTTTGTATCCGCTTTTAGAAGAAATAGGAATAACCGTAATGTTATCATTAGATAAGGTATCGTCTGCGTTTAACACTATAGCAAAATGAGTATTACTTAATTCCGTTCCAACATTTATTCCAAAATCGACTCCTGTATTTATCACATGTGTTCAAAAATGAGCTTTCAAGTAACATAAATACTTGATTTTTTTATTACGATAATCATAAAAATTTTACTATCAATGAATTTATCTGTGTAAAGTATTGTAAATAGCTTGTCAAAAAACTACACTCTTTTTAACTTGGTCTTTTTTCTTTTCAAATAAGGTGATAAAATAAAGAAGGAGAATGGAGGGGAAATGAGTAAAAGGGTTATTTTGAATGAAACATCTTATTTTGGCTGGAATTCTAGAGAAAATATAGTTTTAGAAATCAAAAAAAGAAAGTTCAAAAGAATTTTAGTTGTTACGGATGAAACTCTGATGCATTGTGGTGTAACAAAAAAAGTATTAGATTACTTGGATGAAGCACATTTGAATTATCATGTATTTGATAAGGTAAAACCAAATCCAACAATTCAAAATTGTCATGATGGAATTCGAGAATGTAAAGATTATGAAGCGGATGTTATCGTGGCAGTTGGTGGTGGTTCTGTGATTGATACAGCCAAATGTATTGGAATTGTTATGGAAAATCCAGAATACTACGATATTAATTCTTTAGAAGGCGTTGCAAGTACTAAAAATAAAGGCTTACCAGTTATTGCACTTCCTACTACAGCAGGTACAGCTGCGGAAGTAACAATCAACTACGTTATTACGGATGAAGAAAATGTTGTAAAAAGAGTCTGCGTGGATCCAAATGATATTCCTGTACTGGCTATTATTGACCCAGAATTAATGGTTGGAATGCCTAAAATGACAGCTGCTGCGACTGGGCTTGATGCTTTAACACATGCTATGGAAGGATATATTACAAAAGCTCATTGGGAAATGACAGATATGTTTCATTTAAAAAGTATGGAACTTACTTATCATAATTTAGTAGCTGCGGTAAATGAAGATCAAGAAGCAATGAATCAGATGGCTCTTAGCCAATACATTGCTGGAATGGGGTTTTCGAATGTTGGATTAGGAATTGTTCATTCTATGGCTCATCAATTCGGTGCAACTTATGATATAGCTCATGGGATTGCATGTTCTTTATTCTTACCATATGTTTTAGAATGGAATGGTAAAGAATGTGCAGAAAGATTTCCAACCATGGCAAAAGCTTTTGGTTTAGATGTGGATGGCAAAAGTGATTTGGAATGCGTAGATTTCGTTGTGAAGGCAGTTAGAGACCTAGAAACTGAGTTAGGTGTTCCACAACATTTAAGAGAATTAAATGTAAAAAAAGAGGATTTTGATATTTTAGCTACCAAAGCAATAGCAGATCCTTGTACTGGAGGTAACCCGAGAAATGTTACCAAAGAAGACATTTTAGAGCTTTTAGAGAAAGCTTATTAGAAGGAGAGATAAAAATGTTAAAAACAAAAGTAGGTTATAGTGAAAATGTTGATGCATATGCATCAGGTGTAGAAACAGCTAAAATGGCTAATGTAATAGAAAATCCACAAGTTGGTTTATTCTTTACTAGTTGTGTTCAAGATCAAGCGGAATTAATGAAAGGTGCAAAAAGTGTTTTAGGTAGTACTCCTATTATTGGTTGTACGTCATCTGCTGCACTTTGTACTCAAGATGGATATTTAAATAAAGAAACTGGATATTCTGGAATGATGTTATTTGGTGGAGATGTAGAAGTTGTTACAGCTGGTTCTAAAAAAACCGATGAGTCCCCTAGAGAAATAGGTATTCGTATTGCGAAAGAAGCGATTCGTAAAGTAAAAGGAGAAAAGAAAAAACCAGATTTCTTCTTTATGACTGCATCTCCTGCAAATGAAGAAGAATATTTAAAAGGAATTCAAGATGTGATTGGAAATATTCCTGTATTTGGAGGAAGTGCTGCGGATAATACGGTTGAAGGAAAATGGAGTATTTTAAATGATGGAGAATTTTTTGCAGATGGATGTGCCATTGCTATTTTCTATACAGATGGTGAAATGAAAAACCTTTATACTGGAGCTTATCATGAAACAAATCATGCAGGTATTATTACGAAAATTTTAGGTTCTAGAACTTTAGTAGAAATTGATCATGAACCAGCTTTGAAGAAGTATGCAGAATGGACTGGAAAAAGTATGGATTCTTTGATGGGTTCGAATCTTTTAACAGAAACGATATGTGCTCCATTAGGTGTAAAAGACCCAATTGGTAAAGTTACTGCGGTTCGTCATCCAATGTTTGCTAATGATGATTTGTCTATGAATATTGGAGCAGACTTGGCAGTAAATACAGCTGTGATTCAATTAGAGAATAGTCCAGAAGGTATATTAAAATCAAATGAAGAAACAATTCTTAAAGTGAATGACTTGATGAATAGTGAAGTATCTAGTTATTTCTTAGTACATTGTGGTGGACGTCGTTTAGGACTTGCGATTGCTGGTATAGAAGATAAGATTTATTCCGAAGTAAAGAAAGTGATTCCAAATAAAGAATTCTTAATGGTATTTACTTTTGGTGAATATGGTTCAGGAGATCATTCTTCTAATACAGTTGGTGGATTATCATTATCTTATACAGGATTTGGAGAATAATTTATGGCAAAGAATTTAATTGGGGTAAATTGGTGTGATGCAAGTGATGGTAATATTATTACCATCACGAATCCAGCTAATAATGAGACGATTGATACAGTACCAGAATCAAGTAAGCTTGATTGTGATAGAGCAGTGGAAGCAGCGAAAATAGCTCAAAAAGAATGGGAAAAGGTTCCAATTCATGAAAGAGCTGCAAAACTTATGAAATTTGTTTCTTTGGTAGAAAGAGATAAGGATAGTTTAGCTAAATTACTTAGTGATGAAACCGGAAAACCAATTACAGAAGCAATTGGAGAGATTGCAAATGTTTCTATTGGAGTGCCTTCTTTTTGTGAACGTGCAAAACATGAATATGGATGTGTCATTCCAAGTGGACAAGAAAAGGGAAATGAAAAAACAATTCAATATACAATTCAAGCTCCTTTAGGAGTAGTGGTTGCAGTGATTCCATTTAATTTTCCAAGTGATTTATTTTGTCAAAAGGTTCCAGCAGCTTTGCTGATGGGAAATGCAGTTATTTTAAAACCTTCCGCTCATAATCCTCTTACTTTAACAAAATATGTAGAGTTATTATTAGAAGCTGGTATTCCAGGTGGAGTTATTAATTTGATTAATGGTAGTGGAGGTTTTGCTGTTCAAACTATGGCAGAAAATCCAGGTGTGAATTTAGTGACCTTGACGGGTTCTACGATTGCTGGAGCCGAGACTATGGCAAAATGTGCGAAAAATATTACCCATGTTACTTTAGAACTTGGTGGTAATGATGCATTTATTCTTCATAAAGATGGTGATGTAGATTTAGCTATTAAAGAAACTATTTGGGGAAGACTTTATAATACTGGTCAAGTTTGCTGTGCTTCCAAACGTTTCTTAATTCATAAGGATGTGAAAGCAGAGTTTATTGAAAAACTTACCACGGCTTTAAAGGATATTCCAGTTCGTATGCCTTCCAATCCAGAAGCTAAAATAGGATGTTTGATTAGTGAAGATGCAGCGAAAAAAGTAGAGGCACAAGTAAATAGTACAGTAGCTGCTGGAGCTAAGATAGTCTTTGGTGGAAGAAGAAAGGGAGCTTTTTATGAACCAACTATTTTAACGGATGTCACGAAAGATATGGAAGTAGCTAAGGATATGGAGATATTTGGACCAGTTATTTCTATTATTGAATATGAAGATATTGATGAAGCTATTCGTATTGCAAATCAATCAAGTTTTGGCTTATGTGGATGTATTATTTCAGAAAATCAAAAAACCTGTCAGTATGTTGCTTCTAAGTTAGAATGTGGTGGAGTTATTATTAATGGTGCTTCTTTCTTTCGATCATTCGAAATGCCTTTTGGAGGCTGGAAACATTCTGGTATTGGTAATGAAGGAGTTATGTCTACACTTCATGAAATGTCTAGAACAAAGACAATTATATTAAAAAATGTTTTATAAAATGAAAAGAGCTATTGTGGTGTTACAATAGCCTTTTTCTTTTCTTGAATTTCTTTGAATTCTTCTATTCTTTTTTTGATAATGTATTCAATTTCCTTATTTACACTACGCGAATTGTATTGAGCAATTTTTTTTAATTCATTCATTAATTCTTCATCAATCCGTAATGGATATGGATTTACTGGTTTCAATTAGATTTCCTCCTAACACCTTTATGATATCATATTCACTTTTGGCAAACTAGTAATCAAATAGATATCATTTTGATATTGAAATTAATATTTTCCTTTGATATAATTTTTATGATATCAAAGTGATATTTACATGAGAAATGTATATTTGAAACAAATTTATTACATATTAAAAATAATATGAAGAATGGGTGTTACTATGAAGAAAGTACTTTTGCATAAAAATAAGCGAATTGTTTTAGGAATATTAATTGCCGTATTAAGTATGATAGGCGTGTCTTATGCTGTATGGGTATATA
>CAYQKO010000079.1:0-6580 GCA_964418205.1 uncultured Muribaculaceae bacterium | reverse complement strand
AAGGACAAACTATAAATCATTTATATATTAATCATCCTGATATTTTAGATTTTTCTAAACCATCATTTTATAATTATGTTAATAATGGTGTTTTTGAGTTTGGACCACTGGATTTTCCTAGAATAGTTAAATATAAGAAAAGGAAAAATTCTAGCAAAAGGAGAACTAGAAAAGAAAGAGAGATACTAATTGGTAGAAAGTATGAGGACTTTAATGATTATATTTCAAAACATCCTGATACTAATATTGTTGAAATGGATACTGTGGAAGGATTGCAGAGCGAACCTGATTGTTTTCTTACTCTTTTGTGGCGTAAATCTAAATTTATGCTTATATTTAAGCTTGAAAGTCAAACAACTGATGAAGTAACTAGAATATTTAACATTTTACAAAAATTAATTCCTTATGAAGATTACAAAAGATTATTTGAAGTAATATTAACTGATAATGGTCATGAATTTTTTGATGTAAATAATATAGAATGTATTCAATCCACTGGAGAATATGTTACTCATTTATTTTTCTGCGACCCACATATGTCTTGTCAAAAAGGAATGATTGAAAAGAACCATGAGTTTATAAGATATATATTACCTAAAGGGTCTTCTTTTAAAAATATTACTCAAGAAGACTGCAATTTATTTATGAATAATATTAATTCCTTATGTAGAGATTCTTTAAATGGAAAATGTCCTTATGAAGCTATGTTATTTTTATGTGATGAATATATACTAAAAAAATTTAATTGTTATTATATTAAACCAGACGAAGTCATATTAAATGACTCACTATTAAAACATTAATTTTTTCTTTTATTTTTTGTTACTAACTAAAAATTTATTTTTAAATTGTTTTGTCAAGGTCGCGAAGCGTTCATTTTAACCTTGACTACAATTTATAAAATAAATAAAATTAACAAATAAAAAATAAAAAGATATTTATAAGCGTTCATTATAAATATCAATTTTGACAAATAAATTGCCCCATATTTCAAATTAAACAGATTGTGCACTTAGTTTTTAAAAAATATGCACTTCCTGTCTTTTTGTCGTGGAATAATATTCCTTTGACATCTAATAATATATCATATTTTTATATTTTTATAAATCTTTTGTTATAATTTTTTAAATTTTAGCCTATATAAAAGTGCACTTTCTATTGAAAATACACTTTTTTCTATCATTTGCACTTAATTGTGCACTTCAGATTGATTCAACGATTGTCTGTTGCTGTTATATTTTTCCATTTCCTATTGGAAATGTTATAGTATCATTAACATCTCTTTTTCACATACATTTTTTTCTTTCTTTTCCTATTGTTCTTTGTTAAAATGAGATTAGGGTAGTGGGATATATGAATGAAACTTATTTTAATACACTTGCTAGGATATGTATTGAGGAATTTATGAAAATGTATGCAAGTGACTGTTATATTAATAAACGTAGTATGGATTTGTTTGCCGATAAATATCAAGATTTGTTTTCTCATATTCATCAAGTATCTAATATGGAAAAAGAAAATAAAAAACGGATTATTTTACTTTCGAATCACTTGGATATTATGGTACAGAAACATAATGCACAGTTTCTAGAAAAGAAAATGGTAGAATTAAGTCCTTATTTTGCTTCTATGTTTTCTAAAATTGATTCTTCGATTCAATTAGATGAAGAACAGAAAAGAGCAATTTTAATTGATGAAGATTATTCTTTAATTGTAGCTGGAGCGGGAGCAGGGAAGACTACAACGATGGCTGCTAAGACGAAGTATTTGATTGATAAATGTAAAGTGAAACCTGAGGAAATTATTTTACTTTCCTTTACGAATAAAGCTGTGGAAGAATTAGATACTAGAATTAATGATGAGTTTCGTCTTGGAGTAGAGGTTTCTACTTTCCATAAGTTAGGGCGTAAGCTGTTGAACTATTTGTATGATGAACCTTTAAAAATTATTGGAGAAGGTGGAGGATATGCAATTTTAGTGGAATATTTGAAAGAAAAAATATTTCCAGATAAGTCTAAGTTAAAGGATTTGATTGAAGCTTTTAAAGGAGAAATTCATTTTGATTCTTTATGTTTTTCTTATCCGACTTATGATGCTTATTTTGAGGCTTATAAAGAAAAAAGATACAAGGAAGTTGTGCATGAATTACGGGATTTTATAGATAAAAGGGTTGAGATTCGTTTGAATTCGCATTTGAGTTTAAATGGTGAGGTTATGAAATCTAAATCGGAAGTGCGAATTGCTAATTTTTTATATGAGAATGGAATTCGTTATGAATATGAGAAAGTATATCATCATAAAACAGATGGGAATACTTCTTATACACCAGATTTTACTATTTATGGTACGGATCATAAAATTTATGTAGAGTATTATGGTTTAACGAAATATCATGAGAATGGTACAGTTTCCTTAGATGATGTGAATCAATATAAATATTACATGAAAAAGAAGAGTATGTTACATCAAAAATATCAAACGGATTTAATAGAATTATATTCTTATTATGAAACGGGAGAAAATCCTATTCATGTATTAGAAAGAGAATTAAAAAAACGCGGGGTGATTTTTTTACCACGTACGGATAAAGAAATTTTTCATCGTATTATGGATACAAGTGCAGACTGGGAGTTTTTGGATTTTACGAAGCTAATCTTATTTTTTATTAGTCAATGGAAAGAAAAGTTGTATCAAGAGAATGATTTTGAATTTTTTGAGAATTTAATTCAAGAGGAAAATTTAAGAAAACAATTTGCATTTGCGAAAGAATTGTATATGTTTTATGAGGATACGATTCACAAAAGAAATATGATTGATTTTGCTGATATGATTAATTTTGCATCTAGAGATTTAGATAAGATTAAAGATAAATGTTCTTTCTTGAATTATAAGTACATTATTGTTGATGAGTATCAAGATATCTCTCTTTCTAGATATTTTTTAATAAAAAAATTATCTGATTTGTTTCAAAGTAAAATAGTCGCGGTGGGAGATGATTGGCAATCGATATTTGAATTTTCTGGTTCTGAATTGGAGTTATTTACTAGTTTTCAAAATAGTTTAGGATATGGTGAGATTATTACGATAACAAATACTTATCGTAATAGTCAGGAACTTATTGATATAGCAGGTGATTTTATAAGTAAGAATACTTTACAATTTCAAAAAACGTTACATTCAAATAAACATTTGAGTCATCCAATTGAAATTGTTTATTATGAAGATTCTTTAAAGAAAGTAGATATTTTAGAAAGATTGATTTTAAAGATTACTGCTCAAAAACCAAATTCTAAAATACTTTTATTAGGTAGATTTAATAAAGATATCGAAGAATTTTTAGGAGAAAAGTTTTTTCGGAAGAGTCAAGATAAAATTGGATTTAAAGAAAATTCAGATTTGGATTTAACCTTTTTATCGGTTCATAAGTCAAAGGAATTAGGATTTGATGAAGTAATTGTTTTGAATGCTTTAAATGCAGTGCATGGGTTTCCGAGTAAGATGAAAGATAAACCTTTAATTGCTTTGATCAAATTAAAAACTAAGGAACAGGAAATCATTGAATATCCTGAGGAAAGAAGACTTTTCTATGTTGCTTTAACAAGAACGAAAAATAAAGTATATTTATTAGCTCCTTATAAAGTACAAGAGGAATCTTGTTTTATAAAAGAATTAAAGAATTATTTTCAAGTTTTAGAAAATATTGAATATTTAAGTGTTGGTATTGGAGTATAGGAAAATATGGTAGTAAGATTAAAAGAAAATATTCTTATAAGAGAGGAAAGAGACGGTGGTAAATGTTTTGATATATTAACGGGTAATATTATAAAAGTTAATTTTAAATTGTTTCAAATGCTACATAAAATAAAAACATTAGGAATTTATGGAATTCCTCCTTATTTTAAGGATGAAAAACTTTTAAAAATGATAAATGAATTGAAAAAGTTAAATATTATTGAAGAAGTACCTATTGGTATTGTAAATGATGATTATTTTTTAAGGTTAAAAGATTATGTTGAGTTAAAACCAAATCTTAATTTAGTAAGTGCTCCTGAGACAGTTCATTATGCTGTGACTTTTCGTTGTCAGAAAAACTGTATAGATTGTTATATGAAAAAGAATCAAAATCAATATTGCAAAGAAATGAGTATTGATGAGATTACGCGAGTCTTTAAAAAAATTAAAGATGCGAACGTCTTTCAATTAGCTATTGGAGGAGGAGAACCATTTTTAAAAGAAAATCTGAAAGATATATTAAGAATAGCAACTGATTTTAACTTAGTGGTGCATATTACAACGGGAAAATATGATTTGAATGAAAAAGAAATCAATATGGTTAAGAAATATGTTAAGGTTTTGCAATTAGGAATATGTGTTACAAAAGATGGACAAATTGAAAATCTTTCTAAACTAAGTGTTTTGATAAAGAAATTAAAAAAGGAACATATTTTATTTGGTGCTAATTTTATTTTAAATCATACTGGTATCATTTATTTGGAAAAGATTGTTTCTTCTCTATGTGCTTTGGGATTTCCTTCCGTCACTTTTGTTCGTTATAAACCGCCACTAAGTGAAAAAAGATGGAAAGAGGAGGTTCCAAGTTATAATGACTGGATTCACCTAGAAATTGCTTTAAAAGATTTGAAGGATACTGATATGTCTTTTCGTTTTGATTGTGCCTTATCGTTTTTAGGAAGAAACAATATAGATATTGCTTGTAAAAACGGATATGAAGGTTGTACAGCCGGTAAAAATATTGTTGCAATGACACCAGATGGCTCTATATTTCCGTGTTCTCAGTTAGTTGGCAAAGAGTTTTGGGCAGGCAATTTAATAACGGATAGTTTTGAGGACATTTATTCGCATAAAGTTTTAAGAAAATATCAACAATTTCGAAATACCAAAAGTTTTAAGTTTTCTACATGTGGTAATTGTAAATATTCGCAATATTGTGGAGGATGCCGTGTGTTAGCTCAAGATGCTTATAATGAAGAAGTTATGTGTTATGATCCTATATTTAAAAAGAAGGATAGATCATTATGGAATGATTATTTGGAAGTTGCTGATGTGGTTGGAGAAACATCAAATGGTATTTTTTATTATACATTTGAACAGTATATGAATGATTGTTTAACGCAATATCCATATTGGATTAGAAAGAAAGTGAAATATGAAAATACTATATGTAAAAAGAGGATTTAATGCTGATCATAGTTCTTCCTCTTATGAATTCATTTCTTTAGAGCAAAAGAAAAATGAAACGCAAAGAGATGATATTGATAATGTAAATTTAACAAGTGAAGATAAAATTTATTTATTACGACATTATTATGATGCTTGTTATCAGGAATATTATGGCATATATATTTTATCTATTGGTTTAACGGTTAACTTAAAAGAAAAAAGAGAATTGCAGCGTTATGAATTTAGTGGCTTTTATGATTATGGAAGTGTTGGAATTGATGTAGAAACATTTCGAGATCAAAAAGACCGAGTTATTGTTAATATTTCTGTTCCTATTTTCGAAGATGCTATTTGGGATTTGGGTATTGATAATCAATCAAATATAGACTCGGATGATCCGTTGTTATTACTGCTTGCTCGTATTCATAATGAATTAAAAAACCATATTTATGATTCTTTATATGCGGTTGTTGAAAAGTATGGCACCGATGATGATTTGGATTGTGTGACTGAACCTAAAGATTTAGATAGTGAAACTTTAAATATTATGCGGAGTTTATTAGATATATAAAAGTAACTGTTTGGAATTAATAAAAAGGGACTATTGAAAGAAATCTAGTTTTTCAATAGTCCTTTTTGTAAAATATGCTAAGTTTAAATTGTTCTGTATTCTAAATTTTTCTTTTAGCTTTTTTTATTCATCTTTTAATAGCCAATCGATTATATTCCTATGTATTATGCCATTTTGAGATATATCAAATTTGTCAGTTGATATAACGTATTTTGGATAATTATCGTCAATATTATCAAATGCTCCAAATTCTCTTTCTATCACTTTTTCATCTGCTAATAAAAATGTTACTTGTATGTATATTTTTTCTTGAAGCCTAGTGGCAATAAAATCTATTTTCGTATTTTCTAAAGTACCAACTTTAACGTCATATCCTCTTGATAATAGCTCATTAAATACTATATTTTCTAAATAAGCTCCCATTTGAGGTTTTTTATTCGTATTCATTACTTGTCCTAAACCTAAATCGGTTAAGTAATATTTATATTTTCCGTTTAAGATTCTTTTATCCCTAACATCATATCTCTCTGCCTTATTAATAAGCATCGCTTTCGACATATATTCTAAATAATTATACAAAGTATTTTTAGTGACACCTCTATCATCATTTATCATAAAATATTTAGCTAAATTTTCTGCTGAAAAAGTTTGGTATGGTGTTGTAACAATGTATTCTACTATTCTATTAAATAACTCTAAATTTTTAATTCCAAATCTCTCAACAATATTTTTTACAACAATAGAATTATATATGTCCATTAAATATGTGTTAATTATAGATTAACAAATTAATTTAGCAAAAAAATAAGGAAAATCTGCAAATTAATT
>CAYQKO010000078.1:3743-6585 GCA_964418205.1 uncultured Muribaculaceae bacterium | reverse complement strand
TAAAAGGAACGAAGTATGAAGCTTATTTAAGTGATACGTTATTCTGTAACGATAGAAGCTTTGCATCGGATAATACTGGAACGGGAACAGGAACAAGTGAAACATATTATCGGTGGGCACTTGAAGTTACTGTAAATTATCCGACACTTACTTGCAAACAGCAGAATGATCGATTTACAGTAAATGATACTACTTTAGGAAATGGAGCATTAACATATCCAGTTGGATTAATCAATGAGGATGAAGCCGTTTTGGCAGGGCAAGTTATAGATTCATTCAGCGGATTCGTGAGGATGGAGTATGGTGACCAAGTATCCATGACCCCCGCAGTATACGCCGATGTTGCGGAGATTGTTCGAGTGGCTGAAGATTCCGTATACTTAGCGAATTTTTCGGTAGTTTATGGTGGTGAAGTCCGACCTGTCCTTAGTCTTAAAGCTGATTCATTAAAATCAGGTTCAGGTACTTGGGATGACCCATATACTTTGTAAATCTGGATGGATAATACATAATATGGATGTAATGAAGTACAAGGAACTATGGAAATCAATAGTTCTTTTCTTTCTTTTAAGTTTCGTTTATAATCTTTTTAGAGGTTATGTGTATGTGGAAATTTAAGAAGATTGTTGGTACCATTGCAACATTTATTGTTACGATGTTACTTATTTGTTTAGGAATAAGTGTTATTTCTTTTATGAAAGGGGATATCCTTGTAAATGAAATTCTTTCAAAAACTGGTTTATATTTTTTATATACCATTGGTTATGGAGCTTTAGATGGGGATGCAATTCTTCAAAATATTTTAGCTATGTTAGGGATTGTTTCTCTTGCTTTGATGTCAACTTTTCTAACAATTAATTTATTTTGGAGAATGGATGATGTGAAAGTAAGCAAGACGATTTTCTTTAAGGAAAATAGTTTAGAATTTCATTTTATAAATGAAGGTAGAACTTTGTGTGATTTAAAGGTGACTTTTCTTCTTTATGATAAAAATAAGAATAAGAGCATTTTGAATCCGCAAGAGTACTATATGCCCATTCTTTTAAAAAAATCATCTTGGAATTTAGAGTTATCTTTGGATGAAACCTTTTGGTATAAGGCAGTGCAAATCCTGCTTACTACAAACTATCATGAGCTTTATTGTATGTATTCCTTTGTAGATACCAAAAGTGGACAAAGTAGTATTAAATTTATGAACTTTACAAAAGAGAACTTTTTTAGGAATGGGAAATTATATACTTTAAATGATTTCTATCATCCTATTGTGCTGAAAAAGAGCTCCCTAAAATCTGTTGGATATGGTGGAGAAATTTGGATGGAAAAAGACGGATCCAATTATGAATTTGATAAAACAAAGAGAAAAGATTCTTTTGTAATGCTTTATTATGACTTTCTAGAAAATCGATTCAATTTAGAAAAATATGACAAAGAAAGAACTTGCTTGGAATTTACAATAGAAAGTAATGATTTACATTTAACTTTGGAATTAAAATTAGAAAATGGTGCTTTGTACCGTCAATGTTTTGAAATAAATGGTAAAGTACTTTGCCAAATATATTTAAAAGACGTGGATATCCATTTAGGGAATGTAAGAGAAATTTGTTTCACTGTTTTTAAAAAAGAAAATGCTATGAAAGGAAAATTTACCATCTCTGATTTTAAAATTGAAACAAAAATGTAAAACATTATTGATTGCAAACTTTTCTATTTCTTATTATAATTAAGTTAGATTAGAAAGAGAGTAGTTATGAAATATATTACGTTTGCTGTACCTTGTTACAATTCCGAAAGTTATATGAAACACTGTATTGATACATTACTTACTGGTGGGGAAGATGTTGAAATTATCATTGTAAATGATGGAAGTAAAGACAAAACAAAAGAAATTGCTTTAGAATATGTGAAAAAGTATCCTTCTATTATTAGAGCTGTTCATAAGGAAAATGGGGGACATGGTTCGGGTGTAAATAAAGGTTTGGAATTAGCAACTGGTCTTTATTATAAAGTGGTTGATTCGGATGACTGGGTGGATGAAGAATCTTTACAAAAAGTATTGAAAACCATAAAAGAGTTAGAGAAAAAGAAAAAACTTGTAGATATGATGATTGTCAATTATGTTTATGAAAGAGAAGATGGCCAAAAGGAAATTCATTATAAGAAAACTTTACCAGAGGATAAAGTATTTACGTGGGCTAGTGTTGGTCATTTTAAACCAGACGCTTATTTGTTAATGCATTCTGTGATTTATAATACAAAGTTTTTGAAAAGTACAGGTATAAGTTTACCAGAACATACTTTCTATGTAGATAATATTTTTGTATATTTTCCTCTTCCAAAAATTACAACGATGTATTATCTAAATATTCCTTTTTATCGATATTTTATTGGACGAACCGATCAATCTGTAAATGAGTCCGTAATGATTCAAAGGATTGATCAACAGATTTTTGTGACAAAAACGATGATTGATTTTTTCAATCCATATGATTATTGGGATAGTAATAAACGGTGTGCAAAGTATTTGATTCATTATATTGATATTATGATGACTGTAACAACGATTTTATTACAAGTGGATGGAACAAAAGAATCCAAAGCAAAAATGAAAGAAATTTGGGATTATTTGAAGAGGAAAAATCGTAAGTTATATAAAACTTGTAAGTTATCTTTGTCTGGAGCGACTTGTTTACCAAGATTTTTATCTGTGCCCGGTTATCGGATAGCTCAAAAAATTTATAAATTTAATTAGGTGATTGACTATGGATTTTGAAAAAAATGAAACGAAAGAAATCAATCATTTGACTCTTTTAGTAGCAACATTAAAAATGGATGATGAAAATAA
>CAYQKO010000078.1:0-3643 GCA_964418205.1 uncultured Muribaculaceae bacterium | reverse complement strand
TAGGTCTTGCTAAGTTAAATAGACAGAATAAAGAAAATCATATTCAATCCATTGATGAGTTTTTTGTAGCTTTCTTTTGTAGTTTAAGGAATCAAAAATTATATGTTTTTGATGTAACTCATTTTGAAGAGGCTTTTGGTTTTTCCTTCTTTGATAGTGAAAAAGTAAGAACTTTTTTATCGGAAATATTTCAAAAACCATTTGAGGCAGTAGATATGAATGCACTAATGCAAAAGCTTATGAATACTCCTATATATCCAGAAAAAGCTGTTTCTCCTGGATATTTAGAACGCAGAAATATAGGTGATTTTAATTTTTTTATGAATGTACCGGCAAAGACTACTCGTTTTGTGAATGGACTAAATGAACAAGATAAAGAAGCTTTAAACTATTTGACTGATATGTATTTAAATTACAAAAAATCTATAAAAAATGATACTTCCGTGGTAAAATAAAACTCGGAGGTTTTTCTTATGCTAAAAATTATTGATTTAAGTGTTTCAGCGGAAAATAAGGAAATATTAAAAGGCTTAAACTTAGAAATAAATGATGGAGAAATACATGTTTTAATGGGCGTGAATGGTGCAGGGAAAAGTACAGTTTGTAAAAGTATCCTACATCATCCAAGTTATGAGATAACAAAAGGAAAAATAATCTATAATGATATAGACATTACAAAAGAAAGTACGGATTCTATTGCTAGACAAGGAATTTATTATATTAATCAGTCTCCAGTTGAGGTAGAAGGAATTACGAATGCGGAGTTGTTACGAACTGCTTTGATGGAAAAAGGAGAAAAAGTAAATATCTTTTCCTTTCAAAAAGAATGTAACCAAATTTGTGAGAAACTAGATATTCCTAAGTCTTTTTTGCATCGTCATGTGAATCGTGGTATGAGTGGTGGGGAAAGAAAGAAAAATGAACTTTTTGGTATGTGGATTTTAAAGCCTTCTTTGGTTTTATTAGATGAGATTGACTCTGGATTAGATGTGGATGCTTTGAAAATTGTTGGGGAAAATTTAAGGCGATATCAAGAAGAGTCAAATGCTAGTTTCCTTGTAATTACCCATCAACAAAAGCTAATTGATGAATTAAAACCTGATTTTGTCCATGTGATGAGTGATGGGGTTATTGTAGACAGTGGAGATATTTCTTTCGCAAAAGAAATTGAAAAGAATGGTTTTGTAAAATATTCTAAGACAAATGTTATAATTGGAGAAGAAAAAAATGAATAAACTAATAACGAGCACGGAGGATTATGTAACAGGTTCTTTCAAAGATTTTATTCTAGATACAGAAAAATCTACTCTGTATTTTGAAAAGGATTCCTTTATGGAAAATTTAGAATTTCGCGTGAAGCAATTGGAAAGTGTTTGGGTTTTAAAGCCAGGTGCTACGATAACTTGTGGTTGTCTTGTGTCTTTAGAAGGTGTTACTGGTTCTATTAAGATTGTAAGTAGTGATAATACAAAATGTGTTTTACAATTCGGAATTTTGGCAGATAAAGAAAATCACTTTACGATTCAAAATGAAATGACTGGAAATCATAATTATAGTGAAATTCGTATGCGGGTTGTTGGGGAAAAGAACAGTAAAACCATTTTAAAGACAGTTGGAATATTAAAAAAAGATACCAAAGACAATGAGTTTCTAGAGGATGTCAAGTATTTAAATGAGGAGGAATCCTACATTCTTTGCTTACCAGAGTTGATAGTCGATTCAAATGAGGTTGTAGCAAATCATAATGTAACGATTGGTAATATTACGGAAGAAGATTTATTCTATTTGGAAAGTAAAGGAATATTCGAAGAAACTGCGAAAAATCTTTTACGTGACGGATTTGTAAAAAGTATGATGATAAAAAGAGAGGAGGATGAGAATGAAGATTGAAGATTTTCCAATGTTAAGGCATGAATATATTTATTTAGATAATGGAGCAACAACTTTAAAACCTCAATGTGTGATTGATAAAATTACGGATTATTATGAGAATTATTCTGCGAATGCGCATCGTGGGGATTATGATATTTCTTTTAAAGTAGATCAAGAATATGAAAATGCGAGAGAAGAAGTGCGTAAGTTTTTGAATGCTAAGGATAAAGAAAGTATCATTTTTACTAGTGGTTCTACAGAGGGACTTAATATGATAGCAAGTGGTTTTTTCAAGAAATATTTGGAACCGAATGATGAAATTTTAATTACGAAAAGTGAACATGCTTCCAATGTACTTCCTTGGTTTCGTTTGCAAAATGAGATTGGAGTGCAAGTCAATTATATTCCTTTAGATCAAAATCATTATGTTACCATGGATAATGTAATAAAAAGTATTACACCGAATACGAAAGTAATTGCTTTAGCTGGTATTACAAATGTTATTGGGGATGAAAGACCTATGAAAAAAATTACGGAATATGCTCATGAACATAATATCTTTGTTGTTATGGATGGAGCACAAAGTGTGCCACATAGAAAAACAGATGTGGAAGATTTGGATGTTGATTTTTTAGTTTTTTCTGGACATAAGATGTGTGGACCTACGGGAATTGGTGTTTTATATGGTAAAAAGGAATTATTAGAAGAAATGGAACCACAAAACTTAGGTGGCGGGATGAATGAGTCTTTTGATACACCTCATGATATTTACTATAAAGAATTGCCCACTAGATTAGAGGCTGGTACACCTAATATTGCTGGAGTGATTGGTCTATCCGAAGCCATTCGTTATTTAAATACAATTGGTATGGAAAATATTAGTGATTATGAAAAAAAATTAAGAAAGTATGCCATAGATAAGTTGATTCGTATTCCACATATTGATTTGATTAATCTTGAAAGTGACAGTGGTATTATTACTTTTAATGTGGATGATATTTTTAGTCAAGATGTTGCTTACTATTTGAATAAGTATAAAGTATGTGTAAGAGCTGGTAATCATTGTGCTAAAATTTTGAAAAAGGAAGTTGGAGTAAAAAATAGTTTACGTGTTAGTTTCTATTTTTATAATACGGAAAGTGATGTCGATGCTTTGGTAGAACTTTTAGAAAATAAAGAAAAAATATTGAAGGAGATGTTATAATGGATGAGGAAACAAGAAGAGCAATTATTTTAGAACATTATATGCAACCAGAACAGAAACATAGTACAGATGATCCAAGTTATAGTAAGGTGAATACAAATAATGAGTCATGTATAGATAATTTAGATATCTTTGTTAAAGTGAATGATAACCGCATTGAAGATATTTGTTTTGATGGGGAAGCATGTGCTATTTCCACATCATCTACTTCGATTATGATACATAATTTGATTGGCAAAACAATATCTGAGGCAAAAGAATATATTCGTAATTTTGAAAATATGTTAAATGAACAAGAATATGATGAGGAATTATTACAAGAGGGGGTTGCTTATCAAGAAATTTATAAACAAGGAAATCGTAAGCATTGTGCGTTTCTACCGTATGAAGGAATAAAAAAAATTTTAGAGAAATATTAAAAATTGTTATTCTTTGAATAGCAGTTTTTTATGAAAGGATAAACACATATTTTTAAATCATAGACTTTAAAGCCATGATTTGATACAATAACTATATAAGAAATGAGGTGCGCCAGTTCGGTGCTTAATATATAGTTGGTGGAAATCC
>CAYQKO010000077.1:0-6601 GCA_964418205.1 uncultured Muribaculaceae bacterium | reverse complement strand
TTCATCTTTTTTACCTTTATTTACTGGCTTCAGCTAAAACTGTCCACTAATCAGTTACAAAGTATATGGGTCATTCCAAACACCTGTTCCTTTCTTCAGCAATCCCGTCGACAGATTGAGGACGGGCCGCACGCCACCCTTGCTAAACACGCGGTTGCTACTGTACCCAACACCTGAGCTACTCACCCCGTCGACGTCAGCAAACTCACCCTCGTAATGAGTCGGCGACAAAGCCCAATATTTATACCCTGTGTATAAGTAATATCCAGAATTTATAGAGTGATACCCTCCTGCTAAATTTGCTTCATCTGATGTAATTAATCCAATTGGATAAGTTAAAGCCCCATTTCCTAAAGAAGTATCATTTACGGTAAATCGGTCGTTTTGTTCTTGACAGGTCAATCTCGGATAATTTGTTGATGGACTATAATACCAACGATAAGCGGTTTTATCTTTTCCAATCCCTGTATTTAAATATCCACTTGGTGTGGTTGTACTAATACTTCTATCGTTACAGAATAACGTATCACTTAAGTAACTTTCATATTCTGTTCCTTTTAAGTTTGTTTCATACCAACTATCTATTTTTGTTTTTATGGTACTATTATTGATATTTGCATGGGTTTCTGCATAGGTTGTTCCAGTCCATCCTGTATATGTTGTAACAGTTCCATTTACTGCATCATCATAACTTTCTACATAATACAAAGTGGTACAAGAAGTACTCGTACTTGCGCAAGTATAATATCCCACTTTACTTTCATCCCATGTTTCACGTGAATAATTCGTTAATTTGAAACCACCAGTAGATTCATAAACTTCAAATCCCGTTCCATAGTAGTATTCTGTACCAAATACGATATTGGATAATGTAGTTCCTTGTACCTCGGTATAAGATCCACTGGAACCACTTCTTGTATAACTATAAGAACTTCCATAAGCGTTATCTACATAGCTATTTATTTTATACATCGTTGTACAGGTTCCTGTACTACTTGTTGATTTACATGTATAATAACCCACAAAGGCACTACTCCATGCTCCACTTACTGCATCACTTCCTAAGGTATATTTTCCTGTAGAAGTATCAAAGGTATAACTTGTTGCATAATAATAACCAGTATTATTCATTTCTTTCGAACTTGTAGTATCACTCTTAACCGCTTCTCCCCAAATATTACTTCCATACATATAACCAACATAAGCATTATTTCCATAATTACTATTGTAAGCACTTGTTCCTATTTGGGTATATAAAGTACTTGAATCATCATATCCATTCGCCATTACAGTTTGTTTTGTTGTTTCATCTAAAGCATCTATAACACTTGCATCTCCTGCATAAATCATTCTTATGGAACCATCTCCATTTACTCTTATGATTCTCCAATAGAATCCTGCAAACTTTACGTAGTTATTGGTTACGTTTCCTCTATAATAATAACTCGTTCCATAGTCATCTTTGGCACTACAAAGGTAACCATTTGTGGATTCTGCACCTGTAACTTTTACACTTCCATCGTCATTCACCGTTGGACAAGCACCACTTGTGTCTAAATTCGCTAAGATACTACACTGTGGATTATCTGAACCATACTCAGATACACAATCATCATACGCACTTGCCTCTTTAAAGTATAAAGTACACTTAGTTCTAGAACTATTTTGTTCTGCATAGTTTGTGAAGTTTGCTACTGCAGCCCAATTTGCTTTATCCCAGGAAATAGTTACTCCATTATTACAACTACTCTTTTCGGTATCTAATGTGTATCCGCTATCGTTTGTTGGCATGGAAGTGGTTAATACATCATCTACATAGATAGCAAAATATAAATCTCCTGGATCTTCTACTGTACCATTGATTAAATTAAAATCTTCATTCTCTTCATACCAAGCATAACTTGTATAAAGAAACACTCCTGCTACTAATAAAATACAACATATGGTAAAGATTAGGATTCCTATTTTCTTATTATCACGTTTTCTATACTTTTCTAATTTCATGAAAAAATCACTATAGCCTTTCTATAATGATTCTATCATAAGCACCCCCCCCCCGTGTCAATTTACAATTGCTTGACATTCAAATTAATTTGCAGATATTCTTTATTTTTGTATTCATTTTCCTTGCTTATCTATAAGACATTTTCAAATGGTTCATTCCAAGTACCAGTTCCAGTATTTTCTGATGCAAGGCTTCTATCATTATTTTTTAAGGGGTAAATCATTAAAATAATCCACTACTGTTTTTTCTACTCTCTTCAATAGAATCGATAAATGGCCAATAAACTTCTTTTAAAGTTTGATCCATTTCTTTGTTTAATTGTTCTAAGTATTCTCGATTTCCAAGGTTACTTAGCATGGCTAAACTAAGTTTATATATGTAATCCATGATGCTTTCTAGTTTTGTGTAAGCAGATTCATAAAAATGATTCTCATAAAACTTAGTAAATTCTTCTTTCTGGCCCATTATTTGGGCTTTTAATAGCTCTTGTTTTAAGCCATATTCTTCTAGTTGTCTTCTAGCGAGTATTTCAATGACACCATAACCAGAGACTTCATAATTTGGATCTACGAGTTGGCATGTTAAGTTTTTTTCTATCACTGTGGTTAATCCTTCTTCGAAACCTACTCCTTGTTCTTTTTGTAATTTTCTTGTTACTTTCTCTTTATCATGAGTGAGTATGTATTTTCTTTCAATGAAACCAGATCTTTCTGTTAGTATATTGTCTTTTATTTGGTATTCATTCTTGTAACTTTTGATTAAGTGAGATAATTCATGAAGTAAGGTAGCTTTTTCTGTAGTGGGAAACCATTTGTTTTCTACAATTGCTACCACTCTTTTTATATTGGTTATTTTATAGGAACCTGTAATGGAATCGTATGTTATTTCTGGGATGCTTTGATAGACTCCACTTGCTTTTTGTAAATCCCCTTTTTGAACCAGTGTTTCATTTTCTTCTTCTAGTAGATTCTCTTCTTCTAAATAGGTATAAATATTGGAACATAAGACGACTTCTGTATTTAAGAAAGCCTCATAAATTATTTGCTTTGCTTCTATTCCAAAAGTATCTATAAAACTTTCATAGGCCTGTTCTAAAAACATAGCAAACTCGGATGGATATTGAAATTTTTGAACGATATTTTGAAATTCTTTATTTTGTGTCATACCAATTCACCCCATAATCTGCACTGACTTTTAATGGCACATCTAATTCTATCGTATGTGTCATAATTTCTTTTACGATTTTTTCAACACGTTCTTTTTCTTCTTCTATCACATCAAAAATTAACTCATCATGAACTTGTAATACCATTTTTGTTTGAATATGTTCTTCTTGAAATTTCTCATAAATTTCCACCATAGCCTTTTTGATAATATCTGCACTCGTTCCTTGTATTGGTGTATTTAGAGCTATTCTTTCTCCCATTTGTCTTACTGTGTATTGAGGGCTATTTAATTCTGGTATAATTCTACGACGATTTAAAAGTGTTCTTACTGCTCCATTTTCGATAGCTTCTTTTACGATTTCATCCATGTATTTTTTTACACCTGGATATAATTCATAGTATTTTTCAATGAATTCTTTTGCTTCTTTTTGACTGATGTCTAAATTTTCTCCTAAGCCATAACCACTGATACCATAAACAATTCCAAAAATAACTGCTTTGGCGGTACTACGCATTTTCTTGGTTACTTCTTCTTCTTTGATGCCATAAATATCACTCGCTACTTTGGTATGGATATCTTGATCTTTAATGAAAGCTTCTTGAAGTTCTTTAGAACCTGAAATATGAGCTAGAATACGTAGTTCAATTTGGCTATAATCAGCACTGAAAAAACAACTATTACATGGCAAGAAGGCCTTACGGATTTTTCTTCCTTCTTCATCACGAACGGGAATATTTTGAAGGTTTGGTTCAGTAGAAGAAAGCCTTCCTGTTCGAGCAAAATTTTGTTTAAAAATAGTATGAATTTTACTATCACTTGTAATATATGCTTCCATACCTTCTAAATAGGTGGAATAAAGCTTTGTAACATTTCGATATTCTAGTACTTGTTCAATAATTGGATGCATTCCTAATAATTTATGCAACACTTTCCCATCTGTTTTATAGCCTTTTTCTGTTTTTTTACCACCTGGCAATCCTAGTTTGATAAATAAAATTTCTCCTAATTGTTTCGGACTGGCTATGTTAAATTCTTCTCCTGCCAATTCATAAATCGTTTCTGTTAAAGCATCAATTTTTAATTTTACTTCCTTTTTCATGGTGTCTAGTACAGCTTTGTCTACTTTGATTCCAGTTATTTCCATATCGGCTAAAACTGGTGATAAAGGCATTTCTATTTCTGTGAAAAGTTCATACATGTCATCTCTTTTTAAATCTAGAATAGCCCGATCACGATGATCAAAAAGAAATTTACTTTTGAATGTAATGTCGCGTTTTAATGCATCATCTAAAACCATCCCTTTTTTCCATAAGTTTTCTAAAAACTCTACTTGATACCCATTTGGTATCATGTAAAAGGCAATATCATCTTTACTACTATCCTGTAAAAGGGAATAGCAAATCATTAAATCCGTATTTACTTTTGGACATTTTATACCACATTTTTGTAAAGCTACTATACACTTTTTGTAATCATAGGTATATACAATTTTATCTTGTAAGAATTTCATTACACTTTCTAGAAGGGATTCTTTTATAAAGTAGGAATGATTTTTGGTAGATAGTCCTAAACCAATGATATGGGAAGTATGATAATTGGACCCATCTAATTCTAAATACATTGCATATTCGTGGGATCCTTCGATTTGAGAGAGATTATCTACTTCTTCGAATGTGAATGGGATTTCTATTTCTTCTTTGTTTCTGTTTTTTAAAAAAGAATAAAACTCTAGTTCTTCGTATATATCCTGTAATTCTTTTCCATCTTTCGGTACATAACGGATACATTCTAAATCTGTAACTTCAAGTGGAACTTCTCGATAGATCGTCGCGATTTCTTTACTTGTGAAAGCAGATTCTTTGTCAAGTAATAGTTTTTCTTTTGTTTTCCCTTTTATGTTTTCAATATTTTCGTAAATACTTTCTATAGAACCATATTGTTGTAATAAGGATAATGCTGTTTTTTCCCCAATTCCTCTTACACCAGGAATATTATCACTCGCGTCTCCAGCTAGGCCCTTTAAATCAATGATTTTAATAGGATCGATACCATAATCTTTTTGGAAGGATCCCACATCATAACGAATGTAATCCTTTTGTTTTAATAATTTCATGTCTAATTGAGGACTAACTAGTTGTAATAAATCTTTATCGGAACTAATAATTGTACCCTTAAAATCTGGATCTTCTTCGACCATTTTAGAAAATGTGCCAATGATATCATCTGCTTCGTAAGGAGCGAGTTCAAAATAAGGAATTCCCATAGCATCTAATATTTTCCTAGCATATGGTTCTTGCATATGAAGTTCTTCTGGCGTTTTTTTTCGTCCTTCTTTATAAAAAGAATATTTTTCTTTCCGAAAATTTTTACCAATGTCAAAAGCTACTGCAATGTATTCTGGTTGTTCTTCATGCATAATTTTGTTCATCATACCAACGAAGCCATATAAAGCATTAGTTGGAAAGCCTTTGGAATTCTTCAGTAAAGACCCTGAATACGCAGTGGCATAATAGCTTCGGAAAAGTAAATTATTCCCATCTACCAATATTATCTTTTTCATACATCACCTGTTACTTTCTTTTTTTTATTATAACACGGATAGTCCAAAAAAAAATAAGTTTATTCCCCACTTTCTTAATTTACTTTTTTCAAGTTTCGATAAACAAAGGATTCCCCATCAAATTCAAAATAATATTCATACGTACTAGCCTTTTCTAAATAATCATCTATGTTTACTATAGAATTATTATAGTTAGACATCTCAATTAAACTTGTTCGATTGATATCTTTATAAAGTTTTGTAATCGTTTCATTCGTTTGTTCATCCACATTTTGTTCTACTACAATTAATTTTTCTGTAATAATATACTCCGTATCACTTTTCGAAGCCTTTACAATTTTTCTCAAAAGAGTGACCGAGGAATTTTCACAACCTTTTACAAAGGTATATTGATGATTCGTTTTATCGTATTGAAACGCACAAAAAGAATTGTTAATCATATAACCAGATTCGTGTGCATAGGTAATACTTCCAAAGATTTGTTTGACCATAAGATTTACATCTTCTTCTTTCACCACAGTACTGTCTGGGGAGTTTGTAAGAAGTG
Source organism: uncultured Muribaculaceae bacterium (assembly GCA_964418205.1). GTDB lineage: Bacteria > Bacillota_I > Bacilli_A > RF39 > UBA660 > Ventrenecus. The sequence goes on along the minus strand of CAYQKO010000077.1, from coordinate 322 downwards.
CAACTAAGGAAGTCCCTAAAATAAATTGATTGGAAAAGGTTCCTTTTTTGTAAACATCACTCATCGCACTATAATCATCACTAGGATTTACTCTTTGATACAATTTCAAAACAACTTCATCATTTACATCCAAATCAGAAAAGCTTGTTTCTGTTTCGTTATTGCTTGTTAAAAAATAATAGCCGATTATAATGACTCCCAAAACGCAAAAAGCGATGAATCCCAAAAGTATCTTTTTCATACATCTTTACCTCTCTTAATATTCATTGTACCAAATTTCTTGCAAAAAGTCTTTCGTTTTAAACGGAATCTTGATTTTAAC
>CAYQKO010000076.1:0-6797 GCA_964418205.1 uncultured Muribaculaceae bacterium | reverse complement strand
AAACACTGCCGCACCTTCTTTCTCAACAAATAAAACGAACTGCTATTATGATACCCGAAATCGAAATCCATATCAAGACTGAAGCTATGATTTTTTATGGGATGCTGCGTACCCGGCAGCAATCATTTATCGCTTTAGCCGATTAATCCCGTCATGCGGCCTGTAATCCCGGAGGCTACATACAAAACCGTGCCCATTTTGCAGCCTTGCCGTCTTGCAGCCTTACCCCTTGGCGGGGCTTAAAAATCCGCTGTTTCCGGCGATTTTCAGCTTCCCGCCCATAAGCCAGGCCTGTAAAACCAGCGGGAACCATTGCAGCCTTACTTCTCATTTTTCATCCATGCGCATACTCTTGACAAGCTGTTTATAAAACCGAAAAGGCCATTGAAATCTCTGGCAAAGCTCTGAAACGTAAAAAAATAGCCATCAGCCTTTTATTCTAAAAGGTCAATGGCTATTGACAAAGTTTCCTTACCATGGGATTCCAAGGCAGATCGCTATAAACTCTTTTTATTCTACATTTTGAATCCCGCTTCATTATTCAATAATATATTTCAAATCACATTCATCTAACAAATTATTAGGATATGAAGCAAAGTTCATATCCTAATAAATCTCATCAACACCTGCTAGCATCTTTTTAACATTTTTTCCAGTGTTCTCCTTATCCCCTCGCTTCTAACCTCCGAAGATCTTTCCACCAAAACAGAATCATCTTTTTGCGAAACGTCATATAAACAATTCCTATTATCATGGTTCGACACATAAGGATCCTTAAACTGCCAACTACTATCCCCGAAAGTCTGCTCATTCCCCTGCCAATTATAATTGATTGTATACACCTTATATGTCCCCCTCATAATACTTTTATAAACGGAATTTATTATATACAAATAATGTTACAAAACCGTGAATACTCTCTCGTATAGTTCTTCATTTTTCTCCCTCCTCTTGTACGCAACTTCATATATTGAATTTCTTTTTTCTTTATGGTATAATCACATTTATCAATACTTGTATCTTAAGGAGGTGCTGTCTTGAATAATCAAGTTATCATTAATAAAATAAAGGAATTGTGCAAAACAAATGGAATTACAATTTCACAACTTGAGAAAAATTTATTTTTGTCGCCAGGATTAATTTCGCGTTGGAATAAGAGCACACCTACACTGGACCGTCTGATAGACATTGCAAATTATTTCAACGTTACCTTGGATACGATTGTTCCCACGAAAGACTCTACTGCAGAGGAATGTTCTAATCTTGAGTTATTAGTTACTACATTGTATGAAAAAAGTATTGATGCTGTGATAGAATGGTCTGTACTTGATTTTCAAAAAATTCCAGCCGATTTTTCTTCTCTTTCCAATGAGGATTTAGAAATACTGCATATAGCAGATTGCTACTATCTCAATATTGGAGATGGATACTTTTTCCTTCAAACACTGTATTCCATAAATGACGAGCTCAACATTTCCTTATATGCACTCGCCGATAAACATAGTCATTTGAAATTGCTGTCAAACAATACACATTTACTGGAAAACTTATACAAGTATTTAAACAAGCGTCTTTCGCGTCAACTTACGGATGTCAAAACTAACGCCTTTATTAATACAGTTTTAGAAGATTTAAAACGTAGTGAAAATGATAATTCTTTTTTAGATAATATAACTTCTATTGCTGCAAACTCTTAAAAATAGAGTGTCGCATAATCATGAACTGACCTCATCAAATATTCGGAGTTCAGTTCATAATTACGACACTCTTTCTTAAAAATTTGCACAATAAGACCCATTATTTTTTATATTCCTACAATTTCTTCTTCCAACTTTCCTGAAAACACCCTCTGTAAATTTGCAGTTTTCACCACATCTCGAATTTTTTGTATTTTTTCCTTTTTTTCACCACTCATAGTCTTTATTAATTGCTCTGCGCAAACTTTTAAATATTTCTTAAAAACATCCACATCTTCCATACTATATTCTATACCACGTTTAAATTCCTCACTTAACTCAACATCTGTTTGATTTATAGTACAATTTTCTTTCTTTTTCTCCACATATTCTTTCCATTTCGTGGTGTTTGAAATAAGGCTTCCGCATTCGGTTAATACTTCTGCAACAACTTCCATACGAATTTCACGGTCTATGTCTTGATATTCGCCATCTTCAATTTTAAATGGAATCGTTTCTATAATAACTGTTTCATAGACATCCGGATCGATATCCAAAGTCAAAATACATGATAAATCTGCATATATCTCTCTATACATTCTAAGATATTTATCGAGCATTTCTTCCAATACATTCTCATATAATATTGCCATTAAGTTTTTACGTATACCATTTTCTACACTATACACTTTTGAATACGCATCCACCGGATCCAGTCTTTTTTCCGATATATAAACCTCTTTTATATCTTTATATAACGTTTCGTTAAGTTTAAGTAACAAGTCTTTTAATTCTTTTTTCAAAAAAATCTTTATATTGTCACTATAAAAGCCGCGCCCTGTACCATCCTCATCAATTTTCAGCAATTCTTCAACATAGGGTTGATGATTAAACCATTTATCCATCAGCGAACTCTCAATTTCATTATTGCGCTTCTGATTTTCATCAATAAATTTGACATCCCGAAACAATCGCCTTTGTATTCCCCATACAATATTGAAATTTAGATATGCTGCTCGTTTTTTCCTGTTCCTTTCCTGTTTCGTCATGACATGATAGGCCTCATGCAACAAATAAACAGGAATCTTATTTACATCTTCTATACGGCTTTCCGGCAAATATATCAGCAGAACCTTTCCTGCTTTATTTCTTTTTTTGAAAAGACTTACTATTTGAATATTATTTTTTATGGTTGGATGAAATAAAAAAGCATATTTTTTTTCCTGGACAAAAATCTCTACAATCTTATCCAGCAGAGCAGAATAATATGCAAACCACTTTGGAGACAAATCATAAAGATTACTATCTACTGACATAGATGTAAACATCTGACGATCAGTATTTGCTGTATTATCCACAACATTTTTAAAAACGTTAGCCAACTCCGAAACAGCATCCTCTATATCTTTTATATATTCACTTTTTTTCACAACTTCCTCTTTTGGAATGGCAAAAACGCTGTTGACTTGCTCCTCATAGTGATTACAAAAAATATCTATTCCTCTTTCCAGCACCTTCTTCTCATACTCATAAAATGAACTCAATTTCATCTGTTCAAATCCATTTAAAATTCTTATCATGTACAGGGTATACGCTGTCAATGCAATTTCTTTTTTATTTTCGCATTCATAATACAGCTCATTCATTTTTGTTATCCAGTTTTGATCCATTGTATCCACTTCCCAAATTATTTTTTATCAATATTTCTGATTCAATATTATAGATAAGAGCTTGATACTTTTGATTTGAATGAGTAAGTAATTCTCCCATACAATAACATGCACATATACTACTTATTTTTATATTATCAATCTCTATCAAAAGATCATAACTTCCCAAAGTATCATAACATCGAATATCATAATTATTCTCACCTTTTTGCTCTAATATGGCTTTAATGTCTTTCACAAACTTCATAACATTATCCACATCTTTAGCCACAACATGCAATCTCCAGTCCACTACTTCATTCTGCTCACCTAAAGAAGCAATTATACTGCCCTCATCCTTTATCTTTTCTTCCGGGAGTGCCAAAATTGTATGCATTTTGAAAGCAGAAAATTCATCTCGTATTTTTCTTATATTTGCCAATCCCTCACTGTAACAATCCGTTTTATGTACTATAATCACTTCGCTATGATCATAGGTAAAATATGCTATCTGTTTCTTTTCCAAACCAGAATCATTAACTTGATTTATTTTATAAATCAATTCACCTGATTTTACACAATTTCTATTTACTCTTACCATAGAAATAAAATAAAATAATTTTTGCTCATTGAAATCCCAAAACTGCGTATCTTTTTCATGATCCCACACTAAGCATACCAAATTTCTTAAATGCTTTGTTCCATCCAGTTCTTGAACCGTTAAATCACTCAAACCTTCCCATGTTCTTTTTCCTTGTTCAAATCTAATTTCTTTAATATCAAGTGCATCAAAGTATCCTAAAACGCACCAGGCACCGAGTGCTTTTTCTCTATTATAATTTTCTTCATAATCTTCATCTCGATAAAAATTATTTTTCAATTGTAAAACTCGAACTTTCCCCATTCCTAAACATCCTTCTCTTTTGTTCTATTTGTATCAAGCTTTGTCCTATTGCAATTGATGTTGCACTACAGTCGGTAAGACTCAGCATTGCTTGTCGAAAATGTCTTATTTTCTTTTCATACGAAAGATAATATATATCCATCCATACATTCCAAAAAGCAGCAAAGAACGGAACACTATCCATTTTTATTTTTTCATATTTTTCCAATACCTGCAACTCATCTATTTGAGTCAAGTATTTGAAACCATGATCACTTACGCAAAATACTTCTTGAGAGAGCAGATACAGTTGAAGTTGAACCATTTTTAATTCTTCACTCATATATCTATTCAAAATATTATTACAAAAGCTCTCACCCTCATCCACTTTACTGAACAAAACGGCATTCATGATGCCGGATAGCACCATATGATAGCACAGTCTTGCATTCTCCTGCGAGTCCTGTTCGATTTGAATATATTTTTCATACCAATCTTGTAGTTTCCTTGCAAATTCATATAAAAGCAAGTACATCTCACTTCGTTCTGTTTTCTTTTCAATTCCACTAAGAAATTGAAAAATAGAACCTACATTTTTGTAATAATATCTATACCAAATATACATGTCTCCATCTGGAAGGTTTTTTTCCATAATTCTCATTTTTTTATTTGCATAAAAAGGTATCCACAACAATGATCTAATTACTCGTACTTTATCCGAAATTAACTCATCGCTAACAGTAACATGTTCTATATGTCTCAACTGATATATCCATATCATATCCATATTACATTTATCTTTATTCTGTACAATATATTTATATTGATCATACTCTTTTCTGGTAATTACTTTAACATAACGTGCAACTGATGTATCTCGTAAAATAATAATTACAATTAGAATCTGAATCACAAAAACATATATTCCCAACCCATATGTAGTAGCATAAAACTGTATACTCTTTAAAAACAATATAGTTGGCATTGCCAAAAGAATTGTCATAAACATCATAGGTATCGTATATGCCCCCATACCATATGACATAATTGTGCGATGCGGAATACCCATTCTTTTTGTATCTATCACTGTATAAAAAAATATTACCGCAGCCATCAACATCGTATTATAGGTACAAATCATATCTGCATAAATATCCATGTTTAATGCAAGAATCTGCTTTATATATGGAACCTTCTGCGATATCCATTCGTTTTGAGACATCATAATTCGACGTCCCAATTCATGCCATACATTTGCAGCCCAACCATTATCAATGTCAATCTGAATCACTGTCCAAATAACAAATCCCAAAACTCCCCATACCCACGCTATATATACCCAGCTTACTTTAGGAGTAGGTCTTAACACTTCCTCTGACTCAATTTTCATAATTTCCCCTCTAACGTCAAACGATTAAAATCCAAATTCATATCGTTCTACAATATTATTAACCAAATATTTATAGTATATAATACTTAGTTTTAAGTTACATATACTCTATCACATTTTGATAAATATATCTACCCCCAAGACAATTACGAAATTGTTTTTGTGACCGTAACATTGTGGAGTTGCGGGATATTTTGAAGCGGAAGGATCCTTAGCTCCTGTCGAATGCGGAAGTGTTATTTGCAGAAATGGCTTATGAGTATTCTGGGACATTTTCCATCACCTGTCCGGCGTTTGGGGAAGATCTTCAAGGACCAGCTTACGGATCTTGGCAATCCAGTAATAGTAACTTTTTAATGACAGGTTGTTCTGTTCACACCATGCCTGATTAGTGAGTCCGGAAGCTCTGCATTCACGAATGGTCTTCAGTCAGAACTGTATTTTTGGTAACCCCCAAACAATAGTGCGGTCAGATATAAAATTACCCCAGTTCTTTGCGAGCTGGAGTAATTCACTACAATTCACATGCGATTTTTGATAGATTGGAGTTTTTCACTCCAAGGTGCCAGATCTGCCAACTGTTCATCGGTCATCTCTTTACCTGGCCGGTGCTCCAGCAGAAATTTAAGATATCCGTAAATATTTAGCCCGTGTGCTTTGGCCATCTCAACCATTGTGTAAACTACTGCACTGGCATTCGCTCCATCTACGGAACTGCTGAACAGCCAGTTCTTACGGTTATGTGCTTAAGAACATAAGCGCAAGAACTGGGTCATGGTTGATACGGTTGCAGGGGCAAAATCCAGCGCAATTATATATAGTATTGCAGAAACAGCGAAAGCCAACAACCTAAATCCATATGATTATTTTGAGTACTTGCTCACTGAGATCCTGAAGCATTTGGATGACACTGACCGCGGTTTTCTGGATGACTTGCTCCCCTGGGCGCCGAATCTCCCAGCGAATTGCCGGAAACCCGGAAAAGGTGAAATGAAATAAGACGGGAGCAAATCTGTTTTTATCATACAGATTTGCTCCCGTTTTGTATAGGTACGGACTATTTACCGTTTACTCCTCATCCGTATCTACTAAGGCCCTGAGTGTTCTATCTAGCGGATTCACAATCGCCTTATAATCTTAGCTACGATCTCACGGCTGTGTCCTGTGCGGATGCCCCATGTGCGAGTTTTACGATTCTT
>CAYQKO010000075.1:0-6865 GCA_964418205.1 uncultured Muribaculaceae bacterium | reverse complement strand
CAATTATGAAACTTTAAAAAGTAAGGTGGATGCGATTGTGGGGGAGGAATAGTTGCTTTTTTGCTTTTAATTTTATATAATACTTTCTGTGAGTTGAATTTATAATTATAAAGGAAAGGAAAATTTATGTTAGAATTAAAAAAAATCAAAAAATGTTATCAAACAGGTGATTTTGTTCAAAATGCTTTGCAAGATGTTTCTTTGAAATTTCGTAAAAATGAGTTTGTTGCTGTTTTGGGACCAAGTGGTTCTGGAAAGACTACTCTTTTAAATATTATTGGTGGTTTGGATCGTTATGACGCTGGTGATTTAGTGATTAACAATAAATCTACGAAGAATTTTCAAGATAAAGATTGGGATGCATACCGTAATAATTGTATTGGTTTCATTTTTCAAAGTTATAATTTGATTAGTCATATTGATGTTTTGGCTAATGTGGAAATGGGTATGACTTTAAGTGGTGTAAGTGCTAGTAAGCGACGTGAAAAAGCTTTGGAAGTGTTAGATAGAGTGGGTCTTAAAGATCATGCACATAAAAGACCTAATCAATTATCGGGTGGACAGATGCAAAGAGTTGCGATTGCAAGGGCTTTAGCAAATGATCCTGATATTATTTTAGCTGATGAACCAACTGGTGCTTTAGATTCAAAAACCAGTGTTCAAATTATGGAATTGATTCAAGAAATTGCTAAAGATAAGCTTGTAATTATGGTAACTCATAATCCAGATTTAGCGAATGACTATGCTTCGAGAGTGATTGAAATGAAAGATGGATGTATTACGAGTGATTCCAATCCTGTCAAAGAACAGATGAAAGATCAAGAAGAGGTGGAAATTAAAAAAACTTCTATGGGATTTTTAACTGCTTTGAGGTTGTCTTTGAATAACATTCGAACGAAAAAGGGAAGAACACTTTTAACAGCTTTTGCATCAAGTATTGGTATTATAGGCATAGCTTTGATTTTAAGTTTATCGAATGGGTTTGATCAGCAAATTGATACTTTTGAAGTAAATACTTTAAGTGCTTTACCAATTATAATTAGTAAACAAAGTATGAATTTGGATGAGGATACTCTTGAAACGATGCAATCTGATTTGGCGGACAGTGATGCATCTTACCCTGATATTGACTATGTGATACCTACTCTTAGTACGGAAGATCTTCTTACTCATACCAATAATATTCAAGAAGATTATGTGGATTATATTGAAAAAATATCATCGGAATATGTTTCTGGAATTAACTATGTATATGTTACCAATTTAAATTTATTACAAAAAATAGATGGAAAAGTAAAACAAATAGATACATCAAACATAACATTTAGTAGTATGCCTCATACTTTGAGTGATGATACGCCAAGTGTGATAGAGCAACGTTTTGATATTTTAGCTGGTAGAGAGCCTTTAAATAAAGACGAAATTATTTTGGAAGTAGATAGCAAAAATCATATTTCTACGGAATTATTAGAAGTCTTAGGAATTGTTTCTACAGAGAATGTTTCCTTTGAACAAATTTTGAATTCTTCTGTTACTTTGGTTTTCAATGATGATTATTATCAACAATTGGGAAATTATTTTATTCCAAATGCTGATTTAAATGCTATTTATGAAAATTCTAATAACATCTCATTAAAAGTTGTTGGTATTGTAAGAATGAAGGAAGATTATCCAAGTATTGCTAGCACTGCTGGAATCTACTATACAAATGATTTACTTCAATATGTTATGGAAAAGAATTCTACTTCAAAAATAGTCCAAGCTCAAGAAAAAGCTTCTTATAGTGTTTTATCTGGTGAAGTGATTGATATAACGACAGAAGAAGGAAAGACTACGAAAGAAAATTTGTTAAGTTATCTTGGTGCTGCTTCCGTTCCTTATGTCATTCAAATTTATCCTAGGGATTTTGATAGTAAAGATGCGATTCTAAGTTATTTAGATCAATATAATGAGAATAAGAGTGATGAAGATAAAATTGTTTATACCGATCAAGCAAATCTTGTGAGTTCTCTTTCTGGAAATATAATGGATGGTATTACGATTGTTCTAGTGTCTTTTAGTTCTATTTCTTTAATTGTATCTTCTATAATGATAGGAATTATTATGTATATATCTGTGTTGGAAAGAACAAAAGAAATTGGTGTTTTAAGAAGTCTAGGAGCACGTAAGAAAGATATATCTCGTGTATTTAATGCTGAGACATTTATTATTGGAGTTTCTTCTGGTATTTTGGGTATTTTAATCGCGCGCTTGTTATTATTCCCAATGAATGCTCTTTTAAAAAGTTTAACAGATCTTACAAATGTAGCTATATTAAATCCAATTCATGCCATTATTTTGATAGCAATCAGTTTGATTTTAACCTTAATTGGTGGATGGATACCTGCTAAAATGGCTAGTAAAAAGGATCCTGTTATAGCTTTACGTACAGAATAAAGAATATTTTCGACAAATTCTGACAATTCTAGTCAAAATTTGTCATTTTTTTTCCTTGAGATTTACACTTTTTTCATTTAGTATATTAAACACCAAGCAGAAAATGCTTGTGTAGAAAGGATTCTCCATCGGATTGACACCGATTATATATGTCAAAAAATTACTACCCTATACATTACGCTTTTTTTGGTATTTCTTTTAAGAATTTTTTTATGAATACCTTTACACTTCTTTCTAAACAACAGTTGGAGAATTCTTTTTGGAGTAACAGTTTTGTTACTCTTTTTTAAATGGTTAGTACTTGACAATACCTAGTAGTGGTGATATCTTCTTTATAAGAAAGGGCGTGAGACTATTCATACTCAATTTAAAAAGGGGGTTTTGGAATTGCTTGTTTTGGCAATTGTTTCTAAAGGGGATAAATATGGATATGAACTTGTAGAAGAAGTTAGTCAAATTGTTAATGTCAATGAAGGAACAATCTATCCAATTTTAAAAAGATTAACCAATGAGGGCTTTTTTGAAACCTATTTAGAGGAATCTACGGAAGGACCTAGTCGAAAGTATTATCATATTACAGCGAAAGGAATGACTCATTTGAAAGAGTTAGAAACAGAATGGCTTAAGTTTTCTAGTAGTGTCAATCATTTTATAAAGGAGAGTGTATAGAATGACCAAGATAGAATTTTTAAATAAATTACGTAAAAAGTTAGAAATATTAGATCCTGGTGAGGTGGAAGATATTTTAAAAGAGTATAGCGGGTATATTGATGAGAAAATAGAAAATGGTGTTATCGAAGAGGAGGCTATTGAGTCTTTTGGAAATATAGATGAACTTGCAAATGAACTTTTAAAAGCTTATAAAATTAATGTGAAAGAAGAAAAAGATCCAATTGGTGATTTTTCTAAAAAAATATTGAGTATTGTGGATCAATTTGTGGATAATTTTAGTAGTAAATCTTTTCGAGAAATTTTAAAGTTTATTTTGGAAATTTGTATTATTCTATTTATCATTGCACTTTGCCATATTCCAGTATCTATGTTGGTAAATTTGGGAAAAGATGTTTTTTATATTTTGTCTAGTCCTTTAAATCGTATTTTCTTTCATGTTTGGAATTTTATTTTAGAGTTTGCATATTTTATTTTGTCTATTATTGTTTTTATTCGAATATTTGAAAAACGATATATTAAAGAAGAGAATATTATACCTTTCGTTTCCGCTTCCAAAGCAGAGGAAAAAAAATCTAAGAAACGTTCTGAGTTATCTAAAAAAAGAAAAGGAAAAGTTGATTCTAAAATATATTGTGTTGGGAAGTTTTTTATTAAAGTATTCGTTTTCTTTTTGAAGTTTGTATCGATTTGTATTTTATTCGTTATTAGTTGTTATTTAATTGGAATGACTTTTGTTGTAGGAATTTGTATTTATCTTCTTTTTCGTGGAGTATTTTATTTTGGATTATATTTGGTCATGTTCGCTTTATTCTTTTTGGGTATTTTATTCTTTGAGGTTTTATTTAATTTTGTTGTGGATCGAAAGAATAATGGATTAAAACTTTTTGTTAGTATTTTGATATCTATTTTAATGCTTGGTGGGGGATGTGCGATGGCTTCTTTTGAAGTGGCGGAGACGGAATTTATTAATGGAGTGCCAAGTGATTTGCAATTGGAAACTATGTCTGAAGAACTTTCCATGACGAAAGATACTGTTTTTATTGGTAATATTGCTGGTTATAATGTGGATAATAGCTTGGAAACGGTGAAGGTGGATTATGAATATTATCCTTTGGGAACCGAGATGAGTACGAAGGTTGTGAAAACTGGTGATTCTGTTTATTTGAATTGGACTTTGGAAAGATTTAAGTTTAAGAGTGAAATTTTAAATCATATTATAAATGATTTGAAAGAAAAGAAAGTGTATAATTATTCTTTTGAACCAACGATTACAATTACTGCTAATGAGGAAAATATTGAGATTATTAAAAAGAATAGACAAAAGTATTATCAAAATGAAACGAATTATAATGCTTGTGAATTTGTGCGAACTTATTATGTGGAAATGATTAAGGATGCCCATACAGAAGAAGAAAAAGTTGTTATTTTATCAGAGTATTTAAATGATAATTTAGTATCGGTGCGTTTGAAATCTTCTATTGCGAACCAATTAGTAGTTGGTAATACTTATGAATTTACTTTTAAAACTTATCAATCTTATATTGATGCGGATATTGAAGATGTTTTTGATGAAAATGAAGTGATAAGTGCTGTAAAAACAGATAAACTTGGAGTAGCTCAAAGACAAGATAGTTCCTGTACGATTTTTTATTAATGGAATATATTTAATGAATTTCTTTTCTTTTTATGGTAAACTTATATAGAAGGATGATAGAATGGAACAATTAAATATGGAAATTAGTATGTTAGAACGTTATGGACAAGTTTTAACAAATAAAACTTATATTACGGATCCTGCCATTGCTCGTGATAATGAAATTAAACAGTGTATTTTAACACTTTTAACACCTGAAAAAAGTGCTTTATTAGTAGGTAAGCCCGGTATTGGTAAAACTGCTATTGTAGAGGGGCTTGCTTATCGTATTCAAAGAAATGAAGTACCTAAAGCTTTAGAAGGTTGGGAAATTATTAAGATTAATATTACTTCTTTGCTTGGATCTGTTAATACAGATGGTCAAACGGAAAATCGAATTGATTTATTAGTGAAAGAATTAAATAAAAGAGAAAAAACAATTCTTTTTATCGATGAGACGCATGTTTTGGTAAATAAAAATACTCAAGAAAATAGTGGTATAGATTTTGCTAATATGTTGAAGGCTGGATTGGATCGTGGAACGATTAAAATGATAGGTGCGACAACGACAGAAGAATATGAAACTTATATTTTAAGGGATAGAGCTTTTTTACGTAGATTTCAGAAAATTGATGTTTTGGAAACAGATAAACCAACAACGGTTAAAATTTTGTTAGGTACAATTCCAAAATTAGAAAAACAAATTGGAGTAAAGCTTTCCTATTCCGATTTTGTAAAAGAACGTATTATGACTTTTATTGTAGAAATGACAGATGAATATAAAAGGGTATATGAGGTTGCTTCTAGGTATCCGGATATTTGTTTGACGATTCTTTCCAATGCTTTTACATATGCGTTATATGAGAATGAAGAAGAAGTGAAAATAAAGCATATTTATAAGGCTATTTGTAATGCTAAGAATATTTATGAAGATGTTAAGAAGAAAGAAATTGAGAGATTTAAAGTAGAATTTCATGATTTGATTCAAGAAGAGAATGTTGATTTGGATGAAAGGGGATAGGAAAATGAGTAAGATTAAAGTATTTCAAATCGGATGTGGAAAGATGAGTAAATATATTATGCGATATATTTATGAAAAGGAAGGTATCGTTGTTGGAGCAGTTGATGTAAATGAATCCTTATTTGGTTTCGACATAGGAAGTGTTATGGAAACAGAAAATAAAGGTGTTTTGATTCATTCTGTAAAAGATTTAAGCTCTTTATTGCAAGAATTAAAACCAGATGTTGCTATTGTTACGACAATGAGTTTTTTAAATGATATTGAAGATGTTCTTAGAATATGTATAAAAAATGGAGTAAATGTTTTAACAACATGTGAAGAAGCTTTTTATCCAGAAAATTCGAATCCAATCCTATTTAAGGAACTAGATAGTTTAGCAAAAGCATTTCATGTTACAGTGACTGGTTGTGGTTATCAAGATATTTTTTGGGGGAATTTGGTTACAAATATTTGTGCGACTAGCCAAAGAATCACAAAGATAAAAGGACAAAGTTCCTATAATGTAGAAGATTATGGGATTGCTCTTGCAAAAGCTCATGGTGCAGGCCTTTCAAAAGAAGAGTTTGAAAAGACTATAGCTAGTTCAAATGATATGCCTCTAAAAGAAAGAAATGAACTTATGAACAAGAAAGAATTTTTCCCTAGTTATATGTGGAATGTTGTGGGTTGGTTATGTGATAAACTTCATTTACATGTTGTATCCATGAATCAAAAGTGTGTTCCGGTCATTGCAGAGGAAGGATTAGAAAGTTCCACTTTGAATATGACAGTAGAAAAAGGGATGGTAAGGGGAATGAACGCAATTGTTGAATGTATGACGAAAGAGAATATTATTTTAGAGGTTGAATGTATTGGAAAGATTTATACAGGCGAAGAATGCGATATCAATGATTGGACTATCTATGGAGAACCAACAACAAATACATTAAATACAAAACCTAGTACAGTAGAACTTACTTGTGCAGATATTGTCAATCGTATTCCACAGATTATAAAAATGGATAGTGGGTTTGTTCCGACAAGCCGTTATCCAGAACCAGCTTTTGTGAGTAAATTGGAAGGATAAATAAAAAATCAAGAAGGAAGAAATTCTTGATTTTTTT
>CAYQKO010000074.1:0-6974 GCA_964418205.1 uncultured Muribaculaceae bacterium | reverse complement strand
TAATGATTTTGATTATCAAGCCATTGAAAACTTTTTGAAAACAAATCAAGTAAGATTGATTGAAATTCAACGTAGTAGAGGATATTCTACAAGAAAAACAATCAATATCGAAAAAGTAAAAAAAGTAATCGAAATAATAAAAAGAGTGAGTCCTAAAACCATTGTAATGATTGATAATTGTTACTGTGAATTTGTAGACACCTTAGAACCAACTGAAGTGGGTGCAGATTTAGTCGTAGGTTCATTAATCAAAAATCTTGGAGGTGGAATTGCTTCCAATGGGGGTTATGTTGTAGGAAAAAAAGAATATGTAGATTTCGTAGCAGAAGCTTTAAATTTACCAGGAGAAGGAAGGAATGTTGGTCCAAGTTTAGGAGCCAACAAACAATTTTTACAAGGCATTTTTTTAGCGCCTTCCGTGGTTGCCAGTGCCTTAAAAACAAATCTTTTAGCTAGTTTTATGCTCGAAAAATTAGGATATCAAACATCTCCTACCTTCGAAGAAGAAAGAGTAGATATCGTTTTAACAACAACTTTTAAAAAGAAAGAAGACTTATGTTTATTCTGTGAAGGAATTCAATCTGGAAGTCCAATTGATTCCTTTGTAAAACCAGTTCCAGTAGATATGCCAGGATATGAGGACGAAGTAATCATGGCTGCTGGTGCATTTACTCAAGGATCTAGTATTGAGCTATCATGCGATGGCCCATTAAGAGAACCTTATAATGCTTACCTACAAGGAGGACTCACTTATGATACAGCGAAGCTAGGTATTTTAAAGGCTATAAACAAATTAATAGAAAAGAGGTTAGAAAATGAACGAAAATGATACATTTATCTTAGATACAGAAAACGGTAGTGAACAATGTCATATTATTACCACCATGTATTCGGAAGAAAGAAAAAAATATTATGTAATATACGAAGCAGAAAATAATACAGAGGACATTTATGTTTCTTCTTATGATCCAACCAAAAAAGAAGGAATTCTAGAAGACATTACGGATGAACAAGAATTAAAAGAAATCAAAGAATTTTTAGAACAATATGAGGATTAGACATGTTAATGTATGATATAAATGGGCAAAAACTAAATTCATTAGATTATGAAGTATTAGAAGCTTTCCAATCCATTTTTAATAGCTCATTCGATTCTTCTAAGTTAAAATATAACAAGTCAAAAAAATACATAAAATATAATGGTTATGTATATAAATATCGTTTTAAAAATGGTCAAATAGAGTTTACAAAATATATTTTAAAGGAAAATGTTGAATGGAATGGAAAAAGAAACGTAAAAACAAAAAAAGGAGTCGTAAAAAAAGGAGAGCAAGTCATATTAACCACCCTATTTGCTATGTTGTCTGCAACCGCTTTGTTAACGGTGATGAGTCCATCGCACGAAAGAAATGAAAAGAAAAAAAATACCTATTCCAATGAATTAAGTATAGATGATTTTATTGAGCCTACACATTCAGATATTAGCCAATTGCCGATTGAAATACCACAAGAAGAAATAGAAAATATTTTTCTTCAAATTCCTGAAATTTCATCCAATGATTTAGACCTTGAAAAAAGGGTACAAACCGAAGAATTTTATGGAAAATACATAAATAAATATGCAGAAAGATATGGAATGGATGCTTCCTTTTTAAAAGCCTTAATTACACAGGAAAGACCAAATGAAATGAAAGCAAATCCTGCTCAAATTACAACGTCCTTATGTGGAGGAAATGGATTCTATGCTCCAATTTTTATAAATGGAAAATACCAAGGAGAAGAAAAAATTTTTATCTTAGGTAGATACTATGATAATTACTTAATAAAAGATTTAAAGACGAATAAAGACTCCTCTATGTTTCCAAAAACCGCCCGTCAAGAAATGCAAAAAGCTATAGAATTACAACAACAAGGTTATGAAATATTAAAATTTACTGATATTGCAGATCAAAGCACAGAAGAAGGATTTGAATTAAATTTCAAAGTTTCAGCCATTTACTTATCTTATTTAACAAATAAAAAGGGGGACTTATTAAAAGGGGCAATATCCTATAATGCGGGTCCATCCCTAGTAAGTAAAGATGATTCTTATGAAAGATTATTTCAAGGATATGAAAACATGGATGATCCTTTATACCTACAACACATTGCTAAATATTTCACTCAAGAAGATTATATAGAGGGATTTACTATCCAACTTTCGGATAGTAGAAAAATTCACTATTCCTTAAACCCTATTTTAGAGGAGGCTCAAAATGAAAAAATTACAAATATTATACGAAGATAAAGAACTATTAATCCTTAATAAACCAGCCAAACAACTCACAATTAGTACAACGAACAAAAAAGAAAATACTTTATATAGAAAAGCAAGTGCCTATGTAAAAAAACAACATCCCAAAAATAAAGTATTTATCGTAAATAGGCTGGATAAAGACACCTCTGGGATTGTAGTATTTGCTAAAAATGAAGCATTAAAACGAGCTTTACAAGATAATTGGGATTTTTGTGCAAAATCAAGAGAATATATTGCTATTGTCGAAGGGAAAGTAAAAGAAGAATCAGGCGAGATTATAAACTATTTAAAGGAAACAAAAACATTACAAGTATATGATACCAAAAATCCTAAGACAGGTAAAAAAGCCATAACAAAATATCAAGTGCTAGAGAAAAATAAGGCATATAGTTTATTAAAAATAAATATTTTAACAGGGAGAAAAAATCAAATTCGTGTTGCTTTTGCCTCCATAGGTCATCCTATTACAGGAGATAAAAAATATCATGCTCAAAAAAATCCATATGGAAGATTAGCATTACATGCATCAAACTTAATTTTAATTCATCCCAAAACAAAACAAGAGTATATAATAAAAAGCCCTGTTCCAAAAGAATGGAAAAGAGATTTTGAAAAAGGGATGAACGAGTATGAAAGAAAGGATTAAAATAATGGAAAGACTACAAAAAATAATTGCCAATTCTGGATTTTGTTCCAGAAGAAAAGCTGAAGAATATATAAAAAACAAAAAAGTCTATGTCAATGGAAATCAAGTCACTGAACTAGGAACGAAAGTAAATTATGAGGATGAAATTATTGTGGATGGTACCATATTAAATGCGAAAGAGGACAAAGAATACTACCTTCTATATAAACCAAAGAAAACAATATCTAGTGTACAAGATGAAAAAGGAAGAACCACTGTAATAGACTTGATTCCATCCAAAGCTAGAATATATCCTATTGGAAGATTAGATTATAATACAACAGGCTTACTCCTTCTAACAAATGATGGAGAGTTAACAAACATTTTAACTCATCCCTCTCATGAAGTTGAGAAGATTTACTGCGCTAAAATCGAAGGAATTCTATCTCCTAAAGAATTTATGCAACTAAAAAAGGGTATTGTAATTGAAGGAAGAAAAGTAATTCCAACTTATCTGAAAGTAAAAAAAGTAAACAAAGAAGCGAATACTTCGAGTGTGTTCCTTGGTATCATGGAAGGAAGAAATCATATTGTAAAAAAAATATTCCGTTCCTTAAATCATGAAGTAATAAAACTAAAAAGAGAAACCTATGCTTTTTTAAATTTAGAAGGTTTAAAACCCGGAGAATTTCGTAAATTAACAACGAAAGAAGTAAAGAAACTCTATTCTTTAAAATAAAAAAGTGAGTGTGTCATTCCTAGAAATGAGAATATAAAAAAAAGAATGTATTTTAGAGGTATTCAACCTTTGTACATTCTACTGTATCCTTTTCCTCTGGTTGTCTTGTATGCAAATTATTATCCACATTCACAATCTTTTTGTTTTTCCAAAGAAACGTCATCATCCGATTCTTGTATAGAAATCACTTCAACAGGACAAGATGCAATTGCATTTGCTAAAGCTTCCGATTCCAAATTTTCTTGACTAATCGCATGGCTTAATCCATTTTCATTAAAATCAAAATGTTCTGAATCTATACCAACACATGCACCACATCCAATACAATTTTCAGTATTTACAACTAATTTTTTCATGAGTCACTCTCCTTTGTAAAACTATTATACTCCAAAAACTTTCAAGAAATCAACGATTATAAGTTTGCAAACAAAAGAAAATATGTTATATTTATAATGAAAGGATAGTAGTTATGAGAACAAGGGTTGAAAAAAGTTTCAATGATTCAAATGAATTTACACCAAAAAGAGTATCAAAAAATACTAAACTTTATGAAGAAATAAAAAATAGCGATTTGGATAATTTCGATATTACAAGTAATGCCAAAGTAATTGGAGACAATCAAATTGATATTGACAAAATCAGGGAAATTTTGGAAAAAAATTATCAAGAACCTCCCAAAAGAAGAAGCGTGAAATTCGATTTGCCAGAAGAGAAAGAGTTGGAATTAGAAAAAACTAGAGAATATGACATAAATACTATTTTAGAAAATGCTCGACAAGAAAAAGAAGTAGATTATGAGCAAGAACGTTTAAAAAAGATTCGTGATACCCAGTATGATATTTTAAAAAATTTAGAGTTAGAAGCCAAAGAAAAAACGAATGAAGAAAGAACAAAAGAAGAGCTAATGGAACTTATCAACACTATCAATTTAAATGAATATCAAAACAAAAAGAAAGAAGAATTAGAAAGTGAAGAAGGGTTAGAGGAAGAAGAGCTAAATCCTTTAAACATATTAAGTGACTTAAAAGGCGATGAAAATACCGTAGTTGCTGGAGCAAAAGAATTTACAAAAGAGTTAAAAGCATTAGAAAGTAAAACAGAAGAAAAAGAAATCCAGGATGCAATGGATGAAACATTAGATGACTCCTTTTATACAAATAGCATGTCATTTAGCAAAAAGGACTTTGCTGACTTTGAAGACTTAGAAGACAAAGGTACAAGTGTCCTAATAAAAATATTAATTGTCATTATTCTAATAGCCATAATAGCAGGAATTGTTTTATTCTTAAATGAATTTTTAAATTTGAATTGGTTTTAAATAACAAGCAGGTCACGAAAATTATTTTTTTACATATATTTTTATATGAAAACATTTTATAGCAAAAAGAAATCCTCTATATTATTAAAACTTTTTCTAATTGGGTTAACCATTGTCATATTCGTAATTTTATTGTTTGTAAAATTTAATAAATATGCAACACCAAGAATCATTCACTTAGCCGAGACAAAAATGAATAAATACATAGAGCACATTTCTTCCGACTATAGGAAAATCATTTCAGACACGGAAAATCTAAATCTAATTACTATAAAAGAAAATAATAACAATGAAATTATTTCGATGGATTATGACATGAATAAAATATACCAAATTGCCGAAAATCTAACCAACTACTTAGAAGAAAACATCGATAGTCAAGAACGAGTAAATGAATATTTTCGTATGTATAATAATACCCAATTAAAAGATGGGCTTATCATGATGATTCCTTTAGGAGAGCTTACAAATTCCGTATTTTTATCTAATATAGGTCCAAAAATTCCTGTTGCTATTCGTTTTGTAAATTCTGTCTTTACCAATGTCAAAACAAAAGTAACGGATTATGGTATAAACAATGCTTTACTAAATATAAGTTTAGAAGTAAAAATTTCTTATCAAATCATAACTCCCATCACCGAAGAAGAAAAAGTATTAGAATATGAACTATTATTAGATACAAGTGTCATACAAGGTGTTGTTCCAAATATATATGGTGGAATATTAGAAAACAAAAGTGCATTTTTAGAGGTTCCTTTTAAAAAATAATTATGCTATAATGACAATAGGGTGAATAACATGATTGGGAAGGCATTTATAAACGATATTGTAAATAAAGCTATCGAAAATTATCTAAAATACAAATCGACACCACAAGACGAGCACTTTTTTGATTTTCCAGTTATGGCGATTCGAACACTCATATATATTTATGGAGAATTAGATATTATTAATCCATATATCACCCAAAATGAACACAATTTAGGTGGATTTGACAATAACTTAACAAAATACGGATTTTCACTTGAGAAATTACAAGACTTTAAAAACCAATTTTTAAAATATACCGAAGATTTAGACCAAAATAAAAATCCAAATTATGGTTTTTTAAATCTAGAAAAATATTTAATAGATATGTATTTTTGTAAGAAAAAATCAATGCATTTAACGGATAAAGAGGATGAAGAATTTAAATCTTGGCTATATTTAGAAGAAAATCAAAATCCATATATTCAAAGAGATATCAATAATTTTTGCACCGACAAAACCGAATTAGCCCAATATTTTCAAAGTATATCTTTTGAAACGAGTCATAATTTTAACATTAGTGAATTTAGAACTTCCATTTTATTACCAGAAGCATATCAAATTTTTGGATACAGTTTAGAGCAAATTAGCCAACTAAATGATATAGATCTGAGAAATATGAATAATCAAATATACAATTTTTTTCGAGTAGATGCTAATGATGAGAATAGAGATTCACTATTACAAAAAGCAGTCAATTACTATAAAAAATATGGAAATCGTGTAACAAGTGGCAATGGCTATGTAGACTTTTTATTATTTGCCAGTATTTTAGCAACAGCTATTTTTATTGTTTTATTAATGACATTTAACTTATTATAGGAGAGAAACTATGAAATACATCACATTAAAAAATCAGAAATATTTAATTATGAAAGAAGAGAAAGACGCGATTGATGAAGAAGCAATTGAAAATATATTTACAGAGTATTTTCTAAGGTTCGATTATATTGTTGGTGATTGGGCTTATGGAAAGCTAAGACTAAAGGGCTTTAATAGTAAAACCAATCCAAATTTTAAAGAACTAAATGATATTGACAAAGTGGAAGACTATATCAATAATTATTGTGCTTATGGTTGTAAATATTTTATTTTAAGTAAAGAAATGGATTAAAATTGCTATTGCTTATCTCTTTTTTTTTTGTTATAATTGCTACAGAATAGAGAGGGATACAAATGAAAGATAAAA
>CAYQKO010000073.1:0-7028 GCA_964418205.1 uncultured Muribaculaceae bacterium | reverse complement strand
AAATTTCTATCGTGTTTGGAAAGAAGCATTGTATTGTAAGATAGCTTCTTTTTTTGGCTTATATATGCAAAATTTGTCGGAAAAAAATTTAAAAATTGCCAATTTTCTATTTTTCGCTTACTTTTTTGTGTCAATTTTGAAAATTAGTATACTAATTTTGAAAATTAGCACTTTTTTTTTTACTAATTTTCAAAATTGGCTATTTGCGTTTCTTTTATATGAGTGTTTTAATCATTGTGAAAGGAGGGATTTTTATGCCGAATGCAAATATTTTATGTTGCTTAGATGAATCACCGATTTTTTCTTATAATCCACTAGAGGGTCCGAATAATGTTTATGTTATTATGAATTACGTTTCTCATAAAAATAAGAAATGGATTTTAAAAGAAAAGTATTTGACGGTGGATGTTACGATTTTTTATTTTGAAATTCAAATGGATTTAGCATTGGAAAAAATGAATCCTAAAAACAAACCACCTAAAAGTAAGTTGGAACGATTTTGCCTTAATTTATTAGGCTATATCATGAAACGATGTATGAGTGAAAAAACTGATGCTTCACCGTAAATTTCTAAAGACAAACGAATATAATTATGTTAAAATGATGGTAGACTGAAATTAGAGGGTGGTATTATGGCAAAAGTTATTTCATTAGTGAATCAAAAAGGTGGCGTTGGCAAAACTACTACAAGTATTAATTTAGCAGCTGCTTTAGGGAAAGAGGGGAAAAAGACTCTTTTAATTGATTTGGATCCTCAGGGAAATGCATCAAATGGTCTAGGTCTTAATAATAATGATTTTGAACATGATATTTATGATGTAATTACCGGAGCTTGTGCTATTAAAGATGCGGTAATTAAAACAAAATTTAAGAATTTATCTATTATTCCTGCAACTATTAATTTGGCTGGTGTAGATGTTGAATTTGTTAAAAAGATGCTTGAAGATAATACGTTTCATCAAAATGAACAATTAAGAATTGCTTTGACTGAAATCAAGGAAAAGTATGATTATATTATTATTGATTGTCAACCTTCTTTAGGTATTTCAACTATGAATGCATTGGTTGCTAGTGACTCTGTTATTATTCCGGTACAATGTGAATATTTTGCTTTGGAAGGTATTACGCAACTTTTAAATTCTATTATTTTGGTTCAATCGAAGATGAATCCTGATTTGCGAATTGAAGGCGTTTTATTGACTATGCTTGATGGTCGTACAAATATTGGTCTTGAGATTATTGAGGAAGTAAGAAAATGTTTTAAATCTAAGGTATTTAATACAATTATTCCGCGGCTTGTTCGTCTGGTTGAAGCTCCTAGTCATGGAAAGCCTATTGGAGATTATGATCCAACTAGTCGTGCAACACTTGCTTATCAAAATTTAGCAAAGGAAGTGATTAGTAGAAATGGAGACTAAACGTAAGGCTTTGGGAAAAGGGTTAGAACAATTATTTTCCAATGAAGTAATTAATTTTGAAAATTTTGAAAAAAATGTTGTAGAAGATGCAAATAAAAGTGATATTAAAGAAATTTCGTTAAGTGAAATTCGTAGTAATCCATATCAACCACGTAAAACTTTTCGGGAGGAAACGTTACAAGAGTTAGCGGATTCTATTAAAGAACATGGGATTATTGAACCAGTTATTGTTAAGAAGACGATTAAAGGTTATGAATTAGTAGCTGGTGAAAGAAGAACGAAAGCTGCAAAGATTGCAGGCTTAGAGACTGTTCCAGCTGTTATTCGTGATTTTAATGATCAGGAAATGATGGAGATTGCTTTATTGGAAAATATTCAAAGGGAAGATTTAAATCCAATTGAGGAAGCAACTGCTTATCAAAAGATTATTGAATTAGGTGGATTTACGCAGGAGGAGTTTGCTCGTAAATTTGGTAAAAGTCGTAGTCATGTTACGAATATGCTTGGGTTACTTTCTTTACCCGAAATTGTGAAAACTTATGTTCAAGAACAAAAGTTATCTATGGGGCATGCTAGAGCTTTGAGTAAAATCAGTGATGAAGTGAAGGTTGCGGAGTTTGCTAATAAGGTCATTCGTGAAAATTTGAGTGTTCGAGCTTTGGAACAGTTATTAAATGATGAACAGTTACCTAAGAAGCAAGAACAAAAAAGAACTTATGAAACAAAGTCTGTTCGTAATTCTATTTATGAAAAAATGATGCGGGAAAAGGTTGGAACTAAAGTGAAGATTAGTACGAAAAAAATTGAGATTCCATATGATTCACCAAAAGACTTGGAAAGAATTTTGGAAATTTTGGGTATTCGGATAGAGGGATTGTAATGGAAAGTATTTTAGCTTTTTTGTTGCAACGAAAGGTTGTTTTGCCTATATTGATTTTATGTTTTACAATTTTTATTGTAAAATTTGGTAGATCTGTTGTGAATCGATTGTTTACTCGTGGTAAAGATGATTATGAATCTAAAAAACGTATGACTATTGTGGAACTTATTACGAAAATATTGAGCTTTTTTATTTATGTTATTGCTATTATGATGATTTTGGATATTTATGGTGTTGATACGAAAGGAATCTTGGCTTCTTTAGGAATCGCTGGAGTAGTTTTAGGTTTGGCTTTACAGGATACAGTACAGGATTTGATGAGTGGAATTTATATTATTTTGGATAATTATTATGTTATTGGTGATATGATTCGAATTAATGATTTTACTGGGGAAGTTGTTTCCGTTTCTTTGAAAAGTACGAAGGTGAAGAGTGCTACGGGGGAAATGTATATTTTTGCTAATAGAAATGTTAGTTCTGTTGTAAATCTTTCCCAAGCTAGAGCAGGTGTTAAAGTTTTAGTTCCTACAGCATATGAGGAAAAAACGGAAAAAGTGGAAAAAGCTTTACAAGAAGTGGTGAAAAAAAGCTTAGCTCTTCCTAATGTTTATAAGGATAGTAAGTATTTAGGTATTGATTCTTTTCTTTCATCTTCTATAAATTATGCTATAATAATATATTGTAAATCCAGTGATCAATGGTCTATTAAAAGAGAAGTTTTGAAATTGGTCAAGGAACAATATGAGGAAATGAATATTAAGATCCCATATGATCAGATTGAGGTGCATAATGGAAAAGAAATCATATAAATTAGGAGATCATGTTATTATGAAGAAACCACATGCTTGTAAAACGAATGATTGGGTTATTACAAGGGTTGGTGTAGATATTAAGTTAAAGTGTTTTTATTGTGGACGAGAAATTATGATGGAACGTTTGGAATTTGAACGTAAGTTAAAAAAAGTAATAGGTGAAACAAATGAATAAAACAAAAGATAAAATATTATTGCATCCAATTATGACTTATTTAGTTCTGGTTGGTATTGTTATAGTTTTGAGTGGTGTTCTTTATTTATTGGATTTTAGTCAAAATGTTTATACTATAAATGCGACAACTCTGGAATATTCTGTATCTACTGTTACTGTTCAAAATTTATTTAGTGTAGAAGGTCTTAAGTATATCTTTTCTTCTACGGTATCCAATTTCGTGGGGTTTACGCCACTTAGTAGTTTGATTATTATTCTAATTGGTTTTGGAGTTATGGAAAAAAGTGGATTCTTAAAAACAGCTATTATGTGGTGTACTAAAAAAATGCGTAGAAATACAGTGACTTTTTTACTTATTTTTTTAAGTGTTATTTCCAGTGTTATGGGCGATTTGTCTTTTATTGTTATGTTACCACTTGGTGCCCTTATTTTTAAATATGGAAAGAGAAATCCATTGATTGGGGTGGTTGCTTCTTTTGCGGGGCTTACATGTGGACAGGGGCTTTCTGTAATTTTTACGAGTATCGATAGTTCCTTACTTAGTCTTTCTTTAACTGCGGCAAGAGTGATTGATGTTAGTTATCGTATGGCTTCTATTAGTGCTGTATTTATTATGGCTGTAGCAGTGTTTTTAATTTCGTATGTTCTTACTTTAATTACTGAAAAAACGATCGCTCCACGTTTAGGAAAATATGATGTGGAAGAAGTGGAAGAGGAAAAGCCATTTTCTAGAAGAGAAATACGAGGGCTTGTTTTATCTTTAATAGCAGCTGGTGTTTACGTACTTATTTTTTTGTATAATATTATTCCAGGATTGCCTTTTTCTGGTAATCTTCTAGATAATAGTCAGACTTTGTATGTGGATAAATTATTTAGTTATAATTCTTTCTTTTCGAATGGATTTGTATTTATTGTAACTATATTTTTCCTTATTTTAGGTTTGTTTTATGGATTGGGAGCGAAGACGATTCGAAATCATCAAGATTTTGTGGATACTTTAGGGCATTCTTTAGATAATATTGGGAAAACTTTGGTACTAATTTTCTTTGCTTCTGTGTTTGTAAGTGTTTTTCGGTATACGAATATTGGAACTATTATTGTAGCTTTTTTGGGTAATTTGTTTCAAAATGTTAGTTTTCAGGGGTTGCCCCTTATTGTTTTATTGTTCTTCATTGGTGTTGTTTCAACCATATTTGTACCGTCTTCTGTTACAAAGTGGGCTATTTTATCTCCTGTCATTGTACCTGTTTTTATGAATGCTGGTATGACTCCAGAGTTTGCACAAGTGATTTTAAGATTTTCAGAGAGTGTTACCATGGGACTTACACCAGTGCTTGCTTATTTTGTCATATATTTAGCGATTTTGAATGAAAATTGTAAGAAGGATGAAATTGTTAGTTTTGTGGATGCGATTAAGTTGCAAATTCCTTATTGTGTTGTTACTTTTGTGATTTTATTGTGTTTGGTTATTCTTTGGTATATAATAGGTCTACCGTTAGGTATTAATGGTTCGACTGTTTTATAGGAGGAGTGTTTATGTCTTTAAAAGCTGGAATTGTTGGACTTCCTAATGTGGGTAAGTCCACTTTGTTTAATGCAATTACGAAAAAGCATATTTTGGCTGCAAATTATCCGTTTGCAACGATAGATCCTAATGTGGGGGTTGTTACTGTTCCTGATTCAAGGCTTACTTTTTTAGAGGATATGTATGTTCCCAAAAATACTGTTCCAACGTCTTTTGAATTTACAGATATTGCAGGATTAGTGAAAGGTGCAAGTAAAGGAGAAGGACTTGGAAATAAGTTTTTATCTCATATTAGGGAAGTGGATGCAATCGTTGAAGTGGTTCGCTGTTTTGATGATGAAAATATTATTCATGTTTCTGGGAAAATTGATCCAGTAGAGGATATTGAAATTATTCATGTGGAACTTATTTTGGCAGATTTAGAAATTGTTGAAAGTAGATTGGATAAGATAACAAAAAAAGCAATGACTACGAAAGAAAAGGATGTTTTGTTTGAGTATGAAACTTTAAAAAAATGTCATGAGGCGTTGTTGGGAAATGTTCCTATACGCAAGTTAGATTTAACTGCTGATGAGAAGCTTGTCATCAAAAATTTTAATTTTATTACTGCAAAACCGATTATTTATGTAGCTAATGTTAAGGAAGATGATATTGTTTTAGGAGATAATCTTTATTCGAAAAAGGTAAAAGAGTATGCGAATTGTGATGGGGCTTCTGTCATTGTTATGTGTGCCGAGTTAGAAAGCCAGATGGCTGAGTTGGAAGAAAGTGATAAGACATCTTTTTTGAGTGATTTCGGAATTTATTCTAGTGGTCTGGATAAGTTAATTTTTGCTACTTATGATTTGCTTGGATTGCAAACGTTTTTTACGGTTGGTCCTGATGAATGTCGGGCTTGGACTTTTAAAAAGGAAATGAATGCGAAAGCTTGTGCTGGTCTTATTCATAGCGATATTGAAAAGGGATTTATTAAAGCTGAGATTATGAAGTATGATGATTTAGAAAAACTAGGTAGTTCGAAAGCTGTTCAGGAAGCTGGTAAACTCTATCTGGAAGGGAAAGATTATCTTATGCAAGATGGAGATATTGTTTATTTTCGTTTTCATGTTTGAGTTCATTTTACAAATAATTCTATGCATGATATAATAGGATTCATAAAGGAGGAAATGAAGTGGATAGACAAGCTTTATTATCAAAAGTGTTTCTATGGATGTTTGTAGGTCTTTTGGTTACTTTTGCTACAGGATTTGTAGTTTCGGTAAATTCAAATATGCTTTTGAGTATTTTTGGCGGGAGTGGTTATTTGATTTGTATTGTTGTTGAAATTTTGCTAGTCATATTTTTTTCAGCACGAATTACAAAAATGAAACCAACAACAGCAAAGATATGTTTTATTTTATATGCATTTTTTAGTGGTCTTACATTCTCTAGTATTTTCATCGTTTATGAATTGACTTCTGTCATGTATGTATTTTTAATCACAGCAGTTGTTTTTGGAATATTTGCCTTTATAGGGGCAACTACTAAGCTAGATTTAACAAAAATCAGAACTTATTTATTGATGGGTTTAATTGCTATCATGATTTGTAGTATTGTTAATATTTTTATGAATAGTGCTTCTTTTGATTTTATAATATCTATCGTAATTATTTTGGTATTTGTTGGCTTTACCGCTTATGATGTTCAAAGAATTTTAAAACTATGGGATAGTAACGTGCTACCAGAAGGCAATTTGGCTATTTATGGTGCATTAGATTTATATTTAGATTTTATTAATTTATTCTTAGAACTTTTGAAATTATTTGGTAAAGAGAATGATTAAGATGCAAAAAAGCATCTTTTTTTCTTGGGATAGATACGTTATAATCTTAGTAGGTGGTGCGTCAGTTAGGCGCATATAATATAGTTGGTGGGAAGCCAACCTGGTAATCTCTAGCAAAGAGCCAGTAGCTAGCCTTGGAGCCGAAATCGTGAGACTAGGTTTAAGCGTAGGTAAGCAAGAATTCGAGCCATAATGAGTAATCGTGAAGTTATTGAGCCTCGTAAATAGTAAATAAGTAGGTGCTGATGTTGTCACCCAAACAGCAAGCAAAATCGGTAATATCGAAAATGCGAGATATTATGAGAAACCTACCGGGGTCTTTAGGACATGGCGAGTTTTACAGGGTTTGTGCAAAAATAAAATAGTCCACTATGGGGTAATTAAAAGACTCCATTT
>CAYQKO010000072.1:0-7035 GCA_964418205.1 uncultured Muribaculaceae bacterium | reverse complement strand
CGTAGGAGTCTGGGCCGTGTCTCAGTCCCAGTGTGGCCGATCAACCTCTCAGCTCAGCTACGCATCGTCGCCTTGGTAGGCCATTGCCCCACCAACTAGCTAATGCGCCGCAGGCCCATCTCTATGCGAAGCTTTAAAGGCTTCTTTACTCCGAAGAGCACATTCGGTATTAGCAATCGTTTCCAACTGTTATCCCCAACATAGAGGCAGGTAACCCACGTGTTACTCACCCGTTTGCCACTAGAGGGAAAATCCAAATCAGATAAATTCCATTTTCAGTGCAAGCACCTTCTATTTCCTTTACCATCAATGGGCCCTCTCGTACGACTTGCATGTCTTAGGCATGCCGCCAGCGTTCATCCTGAGCCAGGATCAAACTCTCAATAAAAAGATTTATCATCTATAATCTTAAGTTTTTCCCAAGCTACTCAAATTGACTTTTTTACTTAGTTTTCAAAGATCGTTTTCTTCACACTTTTTGTCAAGTGCAATATGAGTTTATCAAATCTTTTTGTCAATGTCAACACTTTTTTTGACATTTTTTTTAATTTTTTTTTCGGCTGTTTTCTTCGAAAAAATCAGCAATTTTACTGTTTTTTTGATAACTCATTTTACGTTGTGTTTGTCAACACGTTTTACATTTTACAACATCTTTTTATAGAATGCAAGCATAAATTCCAATTTTTCCAAAAATTCTGAATTAGAAAAGTAAATCATCTATTTTTGAATCCTTTTTCCTATAAAAAAGAAGCTTTTTTATTGTGCTTCCTGCTGTAATTTTAAAAACAAATTGTAATAGTATTCTACTACGCCTTGTTTAAAAGGCCCTAAATTTTTTTTCTTTATATCAATTAATTCCTGAAGTGTTGTTTCAATAATTTGGTCTAACTCTTTTCCGTATTTCATCATGTATTTGTGGTATTTATATTCATTTCTATCTAATACTTTAAATCCACCATCCGGATATACTCTTAGATCTAAGTCATAATCAATGTATTTTATACATTTTCCATCTATTATATAGGGAGTAGCTATATTACAGTAATAAAATAATCCATTCTTTTTTAATTGACCTATGATGTTAAACCATTTATGTTTGTAGAAAAACAAAATTGCTGGTTCATTTGTGCAATGACTTTGGCCATTATGTTCAATTAATTTCGTTCTATCGTTTGCTACAATTAGTTTTTCTTCGTCTATATAGACAACAATAGCTTCTTCACTTGTCTGATCTAAATAGCCATTATGTTTGAAACATTCTATTTTTAACTTATCTCCTATCTTTATATTATTATTCATAAATTCTCTCTTTCTTCTTTTATTATACAAAAATTATTTATAAGAATAAAGAAAAAAGAACTAACTTAATAGTTCTATTGCTTTTTCTATCTGAGTATCTGTATAGTTTCCATCTTCATTTTGAACGATATCTGCTTCATAATCTGGATTTATTCCAAATCCATCCACACACTCTCCGTTTGGTCTTAACCACCTTGCGGTTGTGTATTTTACCATACTACCATCTTCTAGTGTTTTTGTCTGTTGCACTTTTCCTTTTCCATAAGACGTTTTTCCAACTATTATTGCCCCATAACTATCTTTTAGGGCAGCCGCTAAGACTTCACTTGCACTAGCTGTATTCTCACTAATTAAAATAACAACACTATATTCTCTATGTTCCTCTGTTTCATCTTTATATTCTTCGGTAGAATCTTTACTTTCCAAACTGTAAATCGTCTTTCCCTTTTCCAAAAACATACTAGCTATTTCAGTCGCACCTTTTAAATAACCTCCTGTATTCTCACGGACATCTATAATTAAACTGTCTATACCTTGATTTTCTAATTCTTCAAGACTTTTTTTGAATTCTTCGCTCACTGTATCTGTAAAAGCTTCGATATAGATATAGCCAATTCTTTTCGCATTTTGTTCGATGATATTACTTGTTAAAGGGGTGTTTATCTCTTCCGCAATGATGTTAAAAACTATTTGTTCATTATCTCTTTCAATTATGATTTCATTGCTATCATTTTTTTTAATTAAATTAGCCACTTCAGCTTGAGTTTTTTCCGTTGTACTTTCATTATTTATCACCAGTAATTTATCCCCTACTTGAAGTCCCGCTTTGGAAGCTGGAGTATCTGTATATACTTTTACAATTTCATTTCCATTTGCTATGGAAATTCCTATTCCTTTAAATGTACCACTCAAGCGATTGGATAAATCACTCGTTTCGGATTGATTAAGATAAGTTGAATAGTCTTCTCCTAAATAATCTAACATGGCATCGATAGCAGCATCAATCATTTCTGATTTGTTAATATCTTTATAATAACTTTCACTTAAACTATTGTACACTTTTAGAAACTCTGTTAGAGCACCATCCTCATTTAAACTCGTCGCACCAAGAATAATTTTACTATTATTATATATGATTAGTCCTGTTGTAATGCCCGTGATTAACGAGGTAATGACAATGATGATACATACTTTTTTTAAACTAAAACCTTTCTTTTCCACAATATTATCACCCTTATTTCTTTTAAATATTCAAATAATCCATTTCATTCACCAAAGAAGTTACATAAAGAGAATTTAGATCCACAAATTTATATTCATCATCACGATACAACAAATAATAATATGTGCTTATTTGAAAACTATCCTCTTGATAAACTTCTACTTTCCATAAGTCTTCCACAAATTCCGTTGTATCTTTAATCGTCATTGTGGTGTCTTTTGTCGGTAACTCACTGTCTGTATTTGTGTAGTATTCATCCGTTAGTTTTTCTAAAATAAATTTTTTTACATTTTCTTCATTTTGAATTGTATGAAATTCTTTATACTTTGTGACAAATAAATTTGCTTGTTCCTCTGTGATATGGGTTATATAATTGTAATTTAATTTTCTCCAAGTTAATACTCCAAAAAAATCTATATAGGAATAAGCTGTTTTCGAGTCATTATCTATGTATAAGGCTTGAAGATAATTTGCTACGACAGTTGCTAGCTCAGAGTTACTTACATTATCTATGTTTATTTTGGAAGTATTTCTATTTTCGTTTTCTGATTGATTCGTAGTATCCGAACTATTTTTGCTACATCCCGAAAGAGTTAGCAATAGAATCCCACAGAATAAAAAAACGAATAATGTTTTTTTCATTAAAACTCACTCCCTTTTCTTTTACCGTTTTTTCATGAAAGATATATTCTTTGTTTTTTAGGATACTTTTAGTTTACTAGCTATATTATCCATTCCTTCAATATATTCCACTATTTTACCATCTTTAATACGTAATAAAGTCCCATCTAACATTTTTAAATCTTTTATAGCTTTCGCTTTTGTATTACTATTTTCTGTTACATAATAGGCTTGATTAAATGAACTATTTAAGTTTAAATAATATATTTTGATAGGGGATGTTGCATTATTTGTATAATAACTAGCATAAGTTAGATATGCACTGGCATCGGTACCTTTTGTATCATAAGCTAAAACATAATATTCATTTTCAGGGTTATTTAGTATTGTTCCAACTATCGCAATGTTTGTACTTACTGTTCCAGCTTGATATTCATATTCCTCCGCCGTTTCTTTTAAGAATATTTTACTTATAGCAAATATAGCAATAATAATTACAAGTACAACTCCTAGTACGAGAATGAATTTTTTCATTTCTTCTGTTTCTTGGGTTTTATAATTCATCGTTTGTTTTTTCAATTTAATCACCTGCGTATATTATACAAAAAACAAACTGAAAAAGCAATGAATTCGTTTTTTGAAAAAAGCAAAAAAGAGAAGTTATTTCTCTTTGCTCACTGTAGTATTACTGTAACCAATACTTTGTCCAATCGACAGTAATTCGTTGGTTGTCATGTCGCTTCCTGCTAGATAGTAGCTAATATTGTCTTTTGTCCAACTTAATGAATTGTTTCCTAAAGCTCCAATGGTATCACTTACTATTAAAGGATCACCATATACAGGAATGACTTCGAATTCTTCTGAGGCACTTACTTTTTCTTCTACTAAGACAAAGCTTTTATCTCCAGCAAATGTTAATATGATTCTATCCCCATCGTCTGTGGATATTTTATCGCTGCTTGATAAATATGTGTTCGTTGGTACATACAATGGATATAGAATGTTTTCAATGAAACCAGATTCTTCTGTTTGACAGTCCTCTTTTTCACAGTTTTCTTCGTTATTTGATGAATCATTTTGAGTATCTTCTTTCATATAATCTTCTAGTTTGAAGTCCTCTTCTTTTAAACCAGCTTTATAATCAATGGTTGTAAAGGTTACTTTCATCTTTAAGTTGTCATCTTCATCATATATTTCATTTTTCTTGATGTTTTTCTCTTGATCAATGGTTGTCTTTTGATATTTTAATTCAGGATTATTTGGATAGTTTACAGTTGATTTTACTACATAGTTTCCATCTATTTCTTCTACAGTACTCTCTGTATCATTTTTCATATCTTTTAAAATAGCACCTAATAAGTATGCTTGACTAGAGTTGTTTGGCCATTCACTTTGAAATTTAAAGCTTTTGTTTAATGATGGAGTAATTACATAAACTGCATCACTGTTTCTTAAGATAATTTGTTCATGGTTGTTTGTTTGATTTACCATGATGGCTTTGTAAAAATTATCTTTTAGAAAATTCACTTCAATACTATATGTAAATGTTTCTTCCTCTGCATATATTTCCATATTGCCTTTTAACGTGTAACTTTTCGTATCATTTATTTTTGTTTCAAAGTCACTAATTATGTTTTCTTTTCCGCTTTTACCACATCCACTTAGCAAAAATAGTGATGTGAATAAAAGTCCTATAATTTTTTTCATGTCACCACATTCCTTTTCTAATTCACTATATTTCTTCTAGAAGTGATTTATGAATATTTTTTTCTTTTTTTGCCATACTAGATAATGAAAGTAGGTGGAAACATGGAAGTGGTTTATAAAATCTGTCTAGTGTTTGCGATTATCGGAGCGATGAACTGGGGACTTATTGGTCTATTTGATTTTAATTTAGTTACAGCCATTTTTGAAGCAGGATCTTTCCTTGTTAAAGTTATTTATACTTTAGTCGGAATTGGTGGTCTTGTGAGCATTGGTATTTTATTTCATCATATTGACTCGCATCCTTTTGAATAAAAAACAAGAAATTTGATACGGATTTTGTTCTATATCATTTCTCTTGTTTTTTTAATTAAAATATATTCACTATTTTTTCTTCTTTTACATCTATACTACATGCAGCAGGATTTTTGGATAAACCTGGCATAGTCATGATATCTCCTAGTAAAATTGTTATATAACCAGCACCGTTATATACTTTAATATCCCGTACGGTTAATTCATAATTTTTTGGGTAACCTAGTAGTTCTTTGTTATCACTTATAGAGTATTGGGTTTTTGCAATACATATTGGTAAGTGAGAAAACTCTTGGGCAGACGCTATTTTTTCTTCTGCTAATGGGGTATAATTTATTTTTTTCGCATGAAGTAATTTTTGACAAACTTTTTCGATTTTTGTTTTAATAGAGTCTGTATCTTGATATAACAATTTCGGGTATTTACTTTGGCCTTTTAATACTTCGTCGGCTAGTTTTAAGGCACCTTCACTCCCTTTTTTAAATACTTCATTTACAATTAAGGTAGCACCCAGTTTTTGAGTGTATTTAGAAACTATATCGATTTCTTCTTCGGAATCCTTTTCGTGTTTATTTAGGGTAACTAGAAATGGTATGCCCATCCTTTCTAGATTTTCTATGTGAGCTTGCAAGTTTGATAAACCTTTTTTTAGCTTGTCAAGTTCTTTTTCTTCCTCTTTACCATGATGTTTTAATGAGGCAATTGTAACTACTAATACAATGGTAGATATTTTTAGTTTTTCTTGACGACTAATAATATCTAAGAATTTAAATCCCCCTAAATCAAAACCGAATCCTGCTTCTGTTATAACATATGGTGCTAAGGATGAAGCTAAGTTTAATGCTCGTATGCTATTACAACCTGTGGCTAAATTTGCAAATGGACCCCCATGAATAATTACGGGATTATGTTCTAATGTTTGAACTAAGTTTGGTTTTAATGCATCCTTTAATAAAGCTAGTAAAGATCCTGTTATATTTAGTTGTTTTAAATATACAAATTCATCTTTTTTATTTTTCCCAATTATAATTTTATCTAATCTTGTTCTTAAATCTTCCATATCTCTAGCCATACAAAAGGTATTCATAACTTCACTGGCGGCTGTAATAGTGAATGTTTCGTTTCTGGAGTATTTTTTGTTTTCAATGGTAATGTTTCTTAATGCACGGTCGTTTAAATCTATGGTTCTGGAAAAATATATTTTAGCTGGGTCTAAGTCTAAATAATTCTCTTGAAATAGTACGTTATCAATCATAGCAGAGATTAGGTTATTGGCTGAAGTTATAGCATGGAAGTCCCCTGTAAAGTGTAGATTAATATCCTCCATTGGTATGACTTGAGCATATCCACCTCCTGTAGCTCCGCCTTTGATACCAAATACAGGACCTAAGGATGGCTCTCGTAGGGTTAGTAATGATGGAATGTTCTTTTTTCTTAAAGCGTCATGCAAACCGATAGCTACCGTTGTTTTTCCCTCACCATATGGTGTAGGATTTATGGCTGTAATTAGTATTATATTTGTATCTTGATAGTTTGGTTTTCTATTGATATTAATTTTTGCTTTATATTTTCCATACATTTCCAAGTCTTCTTCGGAAATGGGAATGGTTTTGGCTATTTCTGTAATTGGCTTTATATCAGCTTTTGCTGCGATTTCATAATCTTTTAGCATGCAATTTCCTCTTTTCTATTTAACTCTATTGTATAGAAAAAAGATGTATACGTCAAACAAAAAAGGGAACTGTCTAAAAATTAAATAATTAAATTTTAGACACCCCTTTAGTTTTTATTTTCTATCTTTTTTATTTCTTTGAGAGACAAACCTGTAATATTTGCAATGGAATTGATATCTAAATGAAGTTCTTTATCATTTA
>CAYQKO010000071.1:0-7122 GCA_964418205.1 uncultured Muribaculaceae bacterium | reverse complement strand
CACTATTATAGAACTTATTGCACAACAATTGTGCACTTCCTATTTTAAATTACAAGCAACAGACAATCAACGTTTCTTTTCTTTTTTATCTATCTTTTATATCAAATGTATGATAAAATAAACTTCAGGAGTTGATTTCCATAAAAACAATGAAATCGAATTTAATAAATAGAGTTATTAACGATTTATAATAATATATCTTAAAAAAGTATAATTTCTTATATTCACGAACATGTTGTCAGATATACTTTTTGTAGTTTAAAAAGCAATATTAATTTATAAAAATCTTAAACAAAAACTATAAATTTTTTAATTACTCAAAAAAACTGATAAATAGATAAAGAATTATCAAATATCAGTTTCAAATATACAACATTTTGTAAATATCACTTGTTTATTAAATAGGACTACTAGTAATATTGTACGCACCAGCAACACGTCCTGAACCATTCAACTGATTCACAACAAAAACAGCTTTATATGTACCTGAACCATATTCTGGAAAACAATAAGCAACATATGTTAAATTTTTAACCGATTTTTGAAGACGACCTTTAAGCGTATAGCCAAATAATCCTTTTTTCTTTACAGATGCAGCTAATTCACCATCCACTGATGTATTATGATTTTCAAACTCTACAATTGGGTAATCTTCTGAAAGATACTTTTCTTTAGATTCATGTGATTCTGCATAAGCTAGTGAGAACGTGCCGAAAACAGTCATGGCAGATGTTTGCAATGGAATTATTACCAAGGATAACATTATTAAAAATACCACTAAAACATTTTTAGAATGTTTCATATTCTCCCTCCTCTCTAAAATAGTAAACTCAATACTACTTCTTACTATCTACGTTAATTATACTATAAGAAAACAGTGACTACAAGAAACATTTAAAGTTAAAAGAAAACTAAAACAAACTTCATTTTCATTTTAAAAGCTAAAAAAGTTATGAATTCCATTATAGAAATTCATAACTCAAATTTATACTTCTCTACTTGATAATAAATAAGCACCCTGAACATAACCGGATCCATTCATCTGATTCACAACAAATACAGCCTGATATGTACCTGAACCATGTTTAGCATAATAATAGGTATATGTTACAACATTTTTCACCCATTTTTGTTGACGTTCTTTCAAAGTATAACCAAATAATCCTTTTTTTCTAACGGAAGCAGCAAGTTCAGCATCCACTGAAGTGTTATGATTACTAAAGGTAATATAAGGATAATCATATGCTAGATTCTTATCTTTTGAAGTATGAGTAACTCCAGTACCATAAGGAAGCGAAAAACTATCATCATATGCAAAAACTGCTAGCGGAACAAAAAGAAATGAAATAACTGCTAAACCAACAATCAGTAATTTCTTTGACATCTGTGACTTCTCCTTTCTAAACAATAATAGCTTCAAACTCTTATTACTAATCGAATAATACCACATTTTTTACATCCTTACAAGACTTCTTAATTGGGCGCCCAATTAGGCGTAAAAAAAATTTAATTCGCAGAATTAGAAAAGACCAGTTAAAAATCAATTAAGATAGGTATTTTAGCTATGCTAGAACAAGAAAATTAAAAATGAATAGAGATGTTATAGTCCCTAATTCGTTAGATACAGCTATTAATAACGCTTTTGATAGTCTAGTTTTACTACTTTATTGCATCATATTTTAAATTCTGCGAATTGAAGAAAAAAAGAATTAAAACAAAAACTAAAAAAGAAATAAAAAAGAAATGAAATTATAAGTGAACAAAGTGTTAATAACGCTAACTTAGTAAAGTTTATGAGTACAAGCTTTGAATTATTATAGCCTATACAATGGTATAGTTTATTTTTCTTTTTTTCATCTGACAAAATATTAAAATATGTAACAACAAAAACAATTAAAAACACTATCAAAAAAACAATACTTATAACATTATATAAAAATATTATACTTCCTAAATCAATATTTTCTTTTTTATTCAAAAAAGATTGAATATTTTGTGTATGAAATTGATTTTCTATTTTTTCAATAGTTTTATCAATTTTGTTCCAATTTTTTAAAATTACACGATAAGTAGTTTCTGAAGGATGTAGTATATCCTCTAAATAAATAAAAGTATTATAGTTTATATACAATGTATTAAAACCGTAAGCATTTTCAAAAATAGACTTAATATTAAAATTTACATTTTGCTCTTCTATTGGTATTAAAATTTCATCTCCAACTGTAATGTTATCAATAATATTTTTTTCTACTGCAATTTCAAAATTATCAAGTTCTAACTCGTTATTAGCAATAAAATAATAGGTATTGTTATCCATAGAAACAGTTAGACATTCCAAAACTTTATCAATATTATCAATACTTTCTATCTCTTCTTTTTTATTTAACAAATAATTAAATTCTAAATATGAATCACTATAATTTTCATTCACGAGTGCAATATAATAATTTTTTATAGATATAGAGAAGAAAAGAAAAGTAATCACAATACTAAATATAATTATATAAATTTTAATATTTTTCTGTCGAAAAAAACTTTTTAAAAATAACATTCTAAGCCTCTTTTAATAAATCGTTAATATTATTATTTAAAATTCTTTTTAAGAACTTATGATTCATCAAAATAATAAATAGATTTAAAATCAAAAATATTATTAAAAAAT
The DNA here is from genome assembly GCA_964418205.1 of uncultured Muribaculaceae bacterium. Taxonomy (GTDB): domain Bacteria; phylum Bacillota_I; class Bacilli_A; order RF39; family UBA660; genus Ventrenecus. Next base: position 4,460 of record CAYQKO010000071.1, on the reverse strand, counting down.
ATAAAACAGGAATTCTTACAGTCACACTATTATAAGTAAATTCAATTAAAGCAAATTTGCAAATAACATAATATAAAACTGCATATATCACTATAGCCGTCAATGCTGCCAAAAAACTAATTATTATATTTTCACTAATTTCCATTTGAATAATATCTTTTTTTTCATATCCTAATGAACATAATAATCCATAGGAATTTTGACGAATTTTTATTTTTTTAATCAAAAAGTTATAAATGATTCCTGTTGCAACAATCAATGCAATTATTGAAACAAATAGAGGTATATACATAATTAAGCTTAAATATTCTTCGTCAAACTGATAAACTGGAAGAACAGAAAAACCAGATGCCTCTAACTGTTGCCGAACATACTCCATGTTTTTGTAGTTATCAACTCTAACAATTTGTCCTTCATATTCAAAATAATCACGGCCAACTGTTCCATTTATATCAACGTATTCTCCATAACTCGAATATGAAGTGGCAATTTTATCAAAATCATTCATAGTAATATAGCATGTATTTAAAGTACCCATTGTTTTTGAAGTATCATATGTTCCAACAATTTTAACTTCAATTGTTTTTATCTTATCTTCACGAACATCATAGTTTGAAATTGTAAACGATTGTCCAATCAGGCTATTCCCATTTAAAATTTTTGAATTAATCAATTTGGTCTGAAAACTTTCATTATCCTCTGAAACTATAACCATATCATGTGGATAAAATTTAGACGGACAAATTGCTTCTAAATTGTTTTCAATATTTCTTCCACTAATAATTTGTAAATCGTTAGATTGTATTAATGGCAATATTTCTATTTTTCCTTTTAAATCCTCACTATCAAATTCTGGCACCTTAGAAATTATTGAATTTAAGTATTTTGAACTAACATTAAAATCAACATGATCTATTTTACTAATTAAATCATACTTAATCTTATCCTCATCCGGACTTTCTACCCATAAAGTCCTTGCACTTGGATTTTTATCTACAGTATCTTTTTTAAAATCAAAAACAAAAGTAATCATTGTAAGAGAAATAAAAATTACGGTGAATAGCAGCCCTAAAATGGTATACAAAAATAGATTCTGTTTGTCTTTCAGCCTCTTTAAAATCAACATAAAATTTGTCATTTAATAATTCCCCCATCTTTTAAATTAATCACAATATCAGCATAATCTTTCACTTTAGAACTATGACTAACTACTATAACTAGTTTATCATCATTTGCAAGCTTTCTTAGCTCCTCAAAAATTATTTTTTCATTTTTTTCATCTAAATTACCAGTAGGCTCATCTGCCAAAATTATGTCTGGATTATTTGCTAAAGCTCTAGCTATAGCAACTCGTTGCTGTTCGCCACCAGACATCTCTCTTGGAAAATGTTCCAGTCTACTATCTAATTTCATTTTTTTTAGCAAACAAATTGCCCGTTCCTTTCTCTGAGTTTTATTATAATTATGATTTATCAACATTGGGAGCATTACATTTTCATATGCTTTCAAGTGTTCATCTAGATAAAAATTTTGAAAAATAAATCCAATTTTTTGATTTCTAAATCGTGAAAGCTCTAAATCATTTAAACTAAACATATCTTGCCCATCTATTTTATATGAACCAGAAGTAGGACGCTCTATTAATCCTAAAATACTTATTAATGTAGATTTACCACTACCACTATGACCCATAATAGCATAAAATTTTCCCATTTGAAAATCATATGACAAGTGGTCTAACGCAATCACTAATCTAGCTTTAGAATTATATTCTTTCGTTATATTTACTAATTGTAATTTTTTTTCGTCGAGTAGACGATTTCCATTTTCTTTCATTTATTTATTAATCCCTTCTTTCTTATATATGTGAAGGGAAAGTAAAACTATCGCCCCTCACAAAACCGTACGTGCGTCTTTCTCGCATACGGCTCTTCAAGTAATCATTTGAATGTTTTCCTATTTCTTATTTCTAAATATTCATTTTCCATTTGTTTTCCACATTTCTTATGTGCAATTGTTTCATATTTAGAATCGATTACTTGCTAGTCCCTTTGCTCCATATCCTACCACGATATATCTTCACTAATACGGATTAGTCCGACTTCTTATAAACCATTTATATACCTCTCTTTTACAACCTTTAAGACCTCACTACCAGTATATATTAAACCTTAACATTGGTGTATTAAACCTTTTTCAATGTGCTGGAGTTTATAAGACCTCACAGGTACATTAATTATATTATGATTTGCTCGAAATGTTCATGGACCCCCGACGGAACCTACGCATTCTTGTCTTTAACGTTTGCGTATTGCTTCCTACCTTGTATATGAGTAAGTCGGCTTCCATTTGATGTATTAACGAGGCTCAATGTTATTGATACCATCTCAAGTGGTGTCGCACTCATTCCTTGCAAATCTCCTAATTCCAACGCTTAAACCTCATCTCACGATTTTGACTCCATGGATTAGTACCAGCTCTTGACCTAGTTTACTGGGTTGGCCTATCCCCAACTATATAATTAACGCTCACTGTCGCACCATATAACATCCTCCAACCATTATGGACATTATAACATTGATAGCAAGAAATGTAAATCTTCACTTTTTCAACAAAATGCGGTGAGTTCTCAAAGTAAAAGCTACAAGCAAATTCAGTAAATATAACTCTCAAAGTAAAAACAGTAAAAACTGAGTAGAGAAAAATTTAGAGAAAAATTAAAACAAGTGGCAATTCTCAAAGTAAAAGCACACTTGTTTTTAGTTTAAATTATATGATTAATATGGATTTCTTCATTAGTAAATTCATCGTGAATTATTGACTAATTTATCTTCCATTTCTTCATTAAACTTTATATTTTCCTTTTTAATATCATTAGGTGTTAAATATTTTTTGATATTTAAAATATTTTTTCCCCCTAATAATTCTGGTATAAGCATTACATCTTTCGGATCAATTTTAGAATATCCTAATTTTTTTAGGGTATCATCTGTTAAATAATCATTTATTAAATCAAATGGGCATTTACCATTTAATTCTTTTCTATATAAACTATTAATATGTGAACATACTAAACGAATATCTTCTTCATTATAAATATTTAAAGACACACCTTGAGGAATAATTCTTCTTAATAATTCATGGTTGTTTTCAATACTTCCTTTTTCATAAGAACTATAGGGGTGGCAATAATAAATATATTCATGTCCTATAGCCTCTATTAATTTATCTAAATTAATAAATTCATGACCATTATCCGTAAGTAATAATTCAATTAGTTTATTTAATTCATCGCTTTTTAATACTTCATTAAATAGTTTTAGTTTTTTTATTACTTCTTCGTTTGTATGAGCATTTAAAATAAAAATAAATAAGAACTTTATTTTAACTATTTGAAGTGTTAAAAATACTTGTTCCTTTTTACCTTGTATTCCTTGAACACAGTCCATTTGCCATTCAATTATATTCGGATTTTCTTCCTTTTTCTTTAAGTAATCTTCATAAGTATGACCTTCAATATCTCTTTTATATGTTTTATCTACCTCTATTTTTGCTACAGGCTTATTTGCTCTAGGTAAATCAATACATTTAATGTCTAGATATCCTTCCTTTACAAGTCTATAAAACTCAGATTTTGAAAAGCATAAAATATCGGGATGATTTAGGAAAACTTGATTCACTGTTTGATGCTTTTCTTTAATTAAAGGAGCTATAACTGAATTTATTTTGTTAATGGTTTCAGGGCTAATATTTAAACCAGTCCTTGAATCTTTTAAGGTGAAATCATAGTCTTCTTGAGCATCTTTTGCTCTATAAAAAAATCTTTGTTTTTTACAAGTGTTTTTTTTACTGCAACCGTTACATACATAAGGTGGGTTTGATGTAATAGAACATTGCTTTAACTGGAACATACTGCATTTATGCGTACAATAATCTCCATCTATTTTATCACATTCCCCTTCAAAGGCACAGTATGTGAATGTTCTTCCATAAGTTCTTTCTTTGGCTGGAAGTCGCCTTTTTATGATTTCATTGGCAATAGTCGTTCTATGGTATCCGATATCTTTAGAAATTTTTGTAAAGGTATTTCCATTGTTTAAACCTTCTTCGATAGTCTCTCTAATGTTAAGATTCATGTGTGTCATATATTTTTATCATTTCCTTTCTTTCTAAAAAACACATAAATCATCTAATATTATAATTTTTTTTTGATAATGGAGAGAAATTCGCATTGGAAACTCTCATAAATATACAAATTGAGATATTCCATTTGGAATGTCTCGGGTATTAAGCACGTTTCCAATTGAAAATTCTCTGTAAAGCATGGAGTGTTTCTAAATGGAAATTCTCACTTTTCCAAAAAACGAGTGTTTACTATTAAATTGTAGTAGAATTAAGTAATCAAGTTACAGTTTTGTGACTATGTGAATAAGAAAACAAAAAAGAAAGACTAGAAAATC